>JAJYPQ010000184.1 GCA_021795255.1 Pseudomonadota bacterium | reverse complement strand
TTCCGATCTACTACGTATCGGCGGTCGGTCGTACCCGTAACGCCAATATAGGCAAGGTCATTCGGGCGACCACAAGCCTCTCGACGGTCCATGGTTTTCGCGACCTGGTGGTAGCGCATGACGGGCCGACCTTGGTGCGGCTGCGCGACGTGGCGCGCGTGACACTGGGCGCGCAAAGCTACACCTCCCAGGCCTTCTACAACGGCGTCACTGCGGCCTACATTGGTATACAGCCGACCCCGTCGGCCAACTCTCTAAGCGTCGCCCGCGGGGTACGTCACGCCCTGACGCGTCTTAAGGCCCAGTTCCCCCCGAGTCTTCATGCCAGCATTCCCTACGATGCGAGCAGCTACATCACGGCGGCGCTGCATGAGATTATCGTGACCATCGGCATCACATTGGTCGTCGTGATCCTCGTCATCCTGATGTTTTTGGGCTCTCTGCGGGCCGCCATCGTTCCGGCCATCGCCATTCCGCTATCGGTCATAGGCGGTGGTCTCCTGATGCTGATGATGCACTTCACGATCAATCTGCTGACCCTGCTTGCGATTGTGTTGGCGATAGGTCTGGTCGTGGACGATGCCATCGTGGTAGTCGAAAACATCCATCGTCATATCGAGGAGGGCCGAACCCCCATAGACGCGGCCCTACTCTCGGGCCGCGAGCTTATGACCCCCATCATAGTCATGTCGACCACCTTGGTTGCGGTCTTTGCGCCGATTGGCTTTATGGGAGGGTTGACGGGCAGTTTATTCTCCGAGTTCGCCTTTACCCTCGTTTCCACGGTTCTTGTGTCTATGGTCGTGGCCCTTACCTTGTCTCCGGTCTTATCGTCGCGGGTTTTGAAGAAAAATCCTCCCCATGGCCTCGCCCGCTTTATCGACGAGCGTTTCGAGCGTCTCCGCGGTTATTACGATAAGCGTCTACACAGCATCCTGGACTACCTACCCGTCACCTTATTGTTCGCTGCGGTGATGCTGACAAGCGTCTACTTCCTTTTCGTATCGACCCGCCAAGAATTGGCGCCTCAGGAAGACCAGGGCGTGATATTCGTGGCCGGTACAGCACCCCCCACGGCCACCTCAGGTTACCTACGCAAGTATGGGCTCCAGATCATCCGCGACTTTAAGAAGTTCAAGGTTTACGACAAGAGTTTCATGATCACGGGCTTCTCGCCTACAGGGGCTGGTACCAACGCCATGATGGCGGGCATGCACCTTGTGCCTTGGAACCAACGGTCCATTAGCACCATGAAGTTGCAGCCCATCATTCAAAAGACAGTGTCCCATATAGCCGGATTGCAGCTCGCGGTCTTTCAAAAGCCGCCTCTCCCGGGGTCTGCGGGCGGACCGCCCGTGCAATTCGTTATTCAGGCGAGCGCCGGCTACAAGAAAATCAACGCGGTCGCGAATCGCCTGGTGGGCATTGCCCAGCGTAGCGGCCTTTTCGCCTATGTGGCTAAGGACTTGCGATATGATAACCCGCAAGTGGTCTTACATATCCATCGCAATATGGCCGCGGCGCTAGGGCTCAATATGCAGTCCATAGCCGCGAATCTGCAGCCGCTCTTGAGCGGGAATTACATCAACCGCTTCGACTTGAAGGGCCGAAGCTACGAGGTGATTCCGCAGGTCTCGGACCGATTCCGGGCCAACGCCGGGCTCTTAAAGAATGCGTACCTGCAGACGACGGGGGGCCACATGGTGCCCTTGTCAACTATTGTTTCAATCAAGACCCAGGTCGAGCCCCAATACTTGCCGCAATTCGAACAGATGAATTCGGCGACCATCCAGGCAGTCCCCATGCCGGGCGTCACCATGGGCCAGGCGCTTTCCTATTTGCGCGTCCAGGCGCATAGGATTTTTCCGCAGGGCTTTAGCGTGAACTACGCGAGCGAATCGCGACAGTTCATGCATGCCCGCAGCGGTCTTTTGATCACCTTCTTTCTGGCCATCCTTTTGATCTATCTCTTGCTGGCCGCCCAGTTCGAAAGCTTCCGCGATCCCTTGATCGTTATGGTCACGGTGCCCATGTCCATAAGCGGGGCGCTGATATTTTTGAGTCTGGGTTTGGGGACGATCAATATCTATACCGAGGTGGGCCTTATCACCTTGATCGGTCTTATAACGAAACAGGGGATCTTGATCGTACAGTTCGCAAACGAGGCCCAAAGACGCGAGCGGCTTAGTAAGCGCGCGGCGGTTGAAAAGGCCTCATCCATTCGCCTGCGGCCGATCTTGATGACGACGGGCGCTATGATGGTCGGCGTTATTCCCTTGCTTCTGGCATCGGGACCGGGGGCCGCGGCGCGTTTTGCCTTGGGCCTTGTCATCTTCACGGGCCTTGGCTTGGGGTCGCTATTCTCCTTATTCGTGGTGCCGGCCATGTATATGGTCTTGGGCAAGGATCACAGTCACGAAGGGGCCGGGGCCGACTGAACCCAAGCCCCGTTAGCTAAAGAGGGGGACTGCATCTTTCGGCTGTCTGCTACGCGGACGTGCCTTCTCACGGTCCCGGACCCCGCCGGAAGGCGCGCCGGGCGGCTGGCGCCGACCGGCACCGTATTTTGACTTTCGCCCTCACATCCCGAGCGCGTGATCCGTGGCCTTGTTCGGGTGCCCAGTCGGCTTAAGGCCGTGAGTTTGCTGGAACTTCTTTAGGGCGATTTCGGTCTCGCGCCCCATTTTGCCGTCCACTGCGAGATGGGCGTGTTCCTTCCGATTCAAGGCCGCCTGGATCGATTTGATCCACGGGCTGCCAGTGGTTTTACCGGCGTGCCCCATTGTGGGTGCCGACCCGGAGGGTCCGGTCGTGCCCGTATGCGCGGCGAAGGCCGCTAGCGGCGCGGCGCACGCAAGAACCGCGACAAACACGGCCGATTTCGGTAGCAACGCTTGCTGAATTTTGAACATGGAGACGTCTCCTATGGATCCCCCCTCTAAGGGGCCCGCTCACGAGGAACGGACCCAAGCACCCAGCCGGGGGGTGAGCCGAGAACCCACACGAGCCGTAAGGCTACGGTGCCTGCTTTTGGGAAGGTATCCGCAGAAAGGCCGTCTTTGGGCCCGCGACTAGACCGGATGTGCCGCTATTGACCGCGCATCGGCTAGCGTTTAGGGTGACACTTACCGAACCGGAGTCCGCAATGCGCTTATCTTCATCCCACGCCCGCGTACTTGTCAGCGCTTGGTTGGCGCTGGTCTTGCTGTCGCCCTTGCAGGCGGCGGCGATGGGTATCGGGCATCAGATGACGATCGCCTGCCGGATGATGCCGGCCATTCACGTGGGCGGTCACGGCCCTCAAGGCGGCATGCGCAGTATGGGGGCCTGTCACAATCTCCAGTGCCATCATAGATTCGGACCGCGCATCGCCCGCGTGCGCTTGATGGCGCCCCCGGCCGCGGCCTCGTCGTGGCCGCGTCTTATAGTGTCGGGCCTGAGATATCCCACCCTTCGTCCTCCGAGTGCCCGCGGACCACCGCTTTACCGGCGTTTCTCCCGCCTCCTGATTTAAGCCTTTCTTCGGTCTTACGGTCCCGCTCCTGGGCGGGTGTCGTGTTTGATCCGAGGAAATGGTATGTCTTTTATCCGTTTTGTTACGGCCCTTATAGGTGCAAGTCTCCCGCTTTTGGCTCAAGCACAGGGCCTGCCATCGCTCACCTTGGCTGCCGCGAAAGCGCGCCTTCTTATGGTGGCCCCAAGTCTTTTGGCGGACCATGAAAGAGTGGTGGCGCGCGAAGCCAAGGCCCGTTATAAGACCGCGCTTCCAGACCCCACGCTGAGCTTTGGCCCACAAAATCTCGACGTCACCGAGCCGACCTTGGCCCATGACGCCATGTCGGCCTTCGTAGTCGGCATAAGCCAGAAGTTCCCACCCTTCGGCAAGCGCGAGCTCACACGCCAAGGTCTCGATGCCTTGGCCCACGCCGCCCGGTTTGATCTCAGCGACGCCAAGGCCCGTCTTACCGCGGTCCTTACGCAAGACTTCTGCGCGTATTACTACGGTCGCCAGGCCTTACATACGCTACGTCATAACCATGTCCTCTCTCGTGAGATCGCCCAAAGTGCGCGTCTCAATTACGAGAACGGCCGCGGGACCTTAGCGGACCTCCTACAGGCGCGTTCGGCAGCGAGTGGTGTGCGCGACACCATATGGCAGCTTAAGGCAAGCCTTGCCACAACACGGGCGACGCTCGAGCAGTTGCTGGCCCTACGGCATATCCATATGGCCCGTAGGCCGCCACGACTACCGAAGCCACCACCGCGCGCCGCTTTACTCGCCCAGATCGAGGATATCCCCGCGTTTAAGGCCCGTGCGCAACAAGTTCGCGCCGACCGTTTCTTTCTGCGCGCGGCCCACCGGGATCTCTTGCCAAGCTATGCGATTGGCGCGAGTTATGGCTTTCGGACAGCGCCCCAATATCCGGGTGGTCCGCGCTCTCCGAACCAGTTCTCCGTGGAGGTGAGCGTGAGCTTGCCACTCTTCCCCGGGGCACGCGCGGATCAGCAGATAGACCGGCGCGCGGCCGATCTGGCCGCGGCCCACGATCAGACAAACGGCATGCGGCTCGCGTTACGGGAGCAGGTACAAGCGGCCTATGTGGCCTACGACAGCGCCGAGGCTCGCTTACGGCTTCTGAAAACCCGGCGCTTGCCCGAGGCACGAGCCGCCCTGAACGCCGCTCTTACGGGTCTTGCCAACGGCCGTATCTCTTTGCCACGAACCCTGCGCTATGCCCGCTCCGTTCGCACCTTGGAGCTCACGGCTTGGCAGCTTAAGACGAATCGGGCGGATGCGATCGCCACCCTCGATTATCTCGCGACTCATGCGGAGACTACTCATGCGCACTAGATTGTGGCTACCGTTGCTGTTTCTGGCGTTTACCGTGGCCGGGATCGTCGCGTTCATGGTCTTAGGACGTCCTTCCCCGTCGCGCCCCGCAAGCCTTATAGTCCCCAACCGGCGCATCCTGTATTACCGAAGCCCGATGAATCCCGCTACCCATTCCCCGGTGCCCATGAAAGACGCCATGGGCATGCCTTACCTCCCGGTTTATGCCCATAGCCATCGAAAGAGCGTTCGGGCTCCGATGAGCTTTCATGTAGCCCTTAGGCTCCGTCAAAGCTACGGGGTCCGCACAGTGACAGTAGGTCCCGCCGTATCCCTCATGAGTCGTGACGTGCCGGGTGTTGTGACCATTGATCGCCATCGACTCGTTGCCGTGAGCCCTCGTCTTGACGGCTGGCTAAGAGTCCTTAAGCCCGATGTGGTGGGCGACCGCGTGCGCCGCGGGGCCCTTATAGGCAAGCTTTATGCCCCGGCCCTACGCGCTGCCGAGAGCGATTATCTCATGTTAAAACAGAGCCACGCGGGGCCTAGCTTATTGCATGCCGTGGCGAGGCGCCTTGGGCGCCTTGGCCTTGGTCTGCGCGGTCAAATGGCGCTTGCGCGCGCCGATAAGGTCCCCGCTACCCTCTCTCTCTACGCGCCGGCAAGCGGTGTCGTGATCAAGATCAACGCCGCCCCGGGACGCTACGTCACGCCAAAGACCGCGATCCTGACTATAGCCCCGCGCTCTCCGGTCTGGGTTCGCTTGGCGCTTCCCCCGGCCGCGGTCGGCCTTGTGCGGGTGGGCGAGGCGGTTTTTGTGCGCGGAGCCGGTGGATTGAGTGCGCGCGGCCGGGTCACTTATATCTATCCTGCCCTTGATTCCTCCGATCGGACCTTGGCCGTTCGAGTGAAGGTGCCGAACCCGAAGGGGTGGCTCCGTCCTGGGCTTTATGTCCGGGCTCGCATGGATGCGCCTACCAAAACCTCGGCGCTTATGATCCCGCGTTCTTCGGTCCTCCATACCGGGACCGGCATAGCCTATGTGTTTGTCGCCACAGGCCGCGGTCATTTTCGCTTGCAGAAGGTGGTACTTGGGGCTTCGAGCGGCGTTCAGGTCGTTGTACGGCGCGGCCTTAGGAAAGGTATGCGCGTCGTCGCCCATGGCCTCTTCTTACTCGACGCCGACTCCCATATTCACGGATTCGCCGTACGGCTTGCGGGCCAGGGAGGCGTCCATGATTAATCGGCTGATCGATTGGTCTCTTACTCACAGAAAGACTGTCCTTAGCGGCGGCGCGCTTCTGGTCGTCTGGGGGCTTTGGTCATTCATGCATATGCCAGTGGATGCCTTTCCGGACCTCTCGAATGTGCAGGTCATCGTGCGCGCCGACGACCCCGGCCGCTCCCCCGAGGTCATTCAAAAGCAGGTGACCTATCCGCTCGCCGCAGCCCTCCTCGCGGTTCCAAAGACTCGTACCGTCCGCGCCTACTCCATGTTCGGCGAGTCGCTGATATACGTCATTTTCCGTTCCGGAACCAATCTTTATGAGGCCCGGAATCTCGTCCAGCAGTATTTGGGTCAGGTTCGTCACGAATTACCAGCCCGGGTCGTGCCCACACTCGGTGCGCCGGCCACGGGCTTAGGCTGGGTCTACGAATACGCCCTGGTCGATACGGGTGGCCCGAGCCTCGGCCGCCTCACCACTCTTCAAAACTGGTTTTTGCGCTACCAACTCGAACAGCTGCCGGGGGTTGCGAGTGTCGCGACCGTCGGCGGTATGACCCGTGATTATGATGTGGATGTGAATCCCGGGGCCTTGTGGGCCCATCATATTACCGTCACTCATATGTTGGCGGCGCTCACCCATGCCAATGGCCAGGTAGGCTCAGGGGTGATCGATGGCCGTGACGGTCTTGCGAGCTTTGTTCAGACGGGGGCCCACGGCTACATTCACTCTCTGCGCGCCTTACGGGAGGTGCCGCTTTCGGTCACAAAGAGCGGAGTGCCCCTTGTGACGGGCGATGTGGCGCGCGTCCATCGAGGCCCCGGGTTGCGCTACGGGCTTGCGGATCTCAACGGCCGCGGACAGGTGGTAGGCGGCGTGGTCATTGCGAGGACCGGGGCCAATGCCTTAAAAGTCATAAACGAGGTGCGGGCGCGTCTTAAGCGTTTGGCACCGAGTTTGCCGGCCGGTGTGCGCATTGTGTCGACCTATAATCGGGCCCGACTCATTGCGCGCACGCTCGCCACCTTGCGCGCCAAGCTCTTGGAGGAGTCCCTTGTTGTTGCCTTGGTGTGCCTTCTCTTTTTGTCGCGATTGCGCTCGGCGCTTGTCGCCATCGCGGTGTTGCCGGTCGGCATCCTAACGGCCTTTGGTATCATGGCAGCGCAAGGCCTGAATGCCAACATCATGTCCTTGTCGGGTATTGCGATCGCGATCGGTGCCATGGTGGACGGC
>JAJYPQ010000183.1 GCA_021795255.1 Pseudomonadota bacterium | reverse complement strand
TGTCCTGGTTTCGTCTGCGCGGCACGGTGCTGGGGAATCCGAGAAGATCGGGAATGAAGTCGGGCGATCCGCGCGACGCGTTCGGCAAATCCAGGACTGGCAATGGGACTGGGCAAAGGCCAACACCACCATCGAGGAACGGGCGGCACATCTCGATGATCCATTGCCGACCGCCATAGTGACGAAACGGCCGCCCAGTCCTGCTGGCCGCAAGCGGAAAGCGTCACCGGGTAACGCTTTTGCCACACCCATCTTGATGTTGGTGCCCCGCGTGCCGTCGCCACCCAAGGCATCTCGCCGTGCAACAAGCCGCCGTCCGCGCCGGCGGTTCGTGGACCCCCGGCAATGCGATTTCGGGTGGGGGATGGCAGCATGAGTCAGAAATTGAATTCTACGAACTCGATCGCCGATATTCTTGATCGGCCGGTCTCTTTTCATCGCTGTCTGGCTCGCCTTGCCGGTAGCGTGCACGCCGGCCTGATGCTGTCACAGGCCCTTTACTGGAGTAGCAGAACAAAGGATCCAGACGGCTGGTTCTGGAAAAAACAAGAAGAGTGGTATGAGGAAACCATGCTCACCCGCTGGGAGCAGGAGGCGGCCAGGAAACTGCTAAGAAAAACGGGAGTATGGGAAGAGGCGCTGCGGGGGATTCCGGCAAAGTTGTATTTCAAGATTGACGTGACCGTCTTAACGAGCCGTCTTTTGAATATGAATAATGGCGGCGATCTTGGTGGCAGTGGTACCACACCCAAGGATGGAGCAGAGCCGCCAACCAGTATGGGGTGTGACCACCAACCAGTATGTGGTGATACCACATACAAGCATGCGGCCAGACCGCATGCTAATACAGAGACTACAGCAGAGATTACTAACAACCCCCCTACCTCGCTACGCTCGGTAGTCCCCCCACGGGGGACGGTGCAACCGCCCACCACTGATAATCCTGGGCATGGCGATACGAACTGCGGCACGCACCTTCCTGTGCGATGCCGCACCCACAAACCCCCTAACCAGGCGCTTCTCACGCCACTAGTCGGAGGCTTGGATCTGGAAGCCTGGACGGAGTATGTGACCTTCCGATCCGCTATCCGCAAACCCATCCATCAGGCATCGGTAGAAGCGGCTCAGACCCGACTGGTGAAGTTCGGATCAGAGGCGGAAGGGCTGGGCGGACAACTCGCTGTTGTCCGGCAATCGATCGCAAACGGCTGGAAAGGCCTCTTTGCCTTGAAACAGGAGACTTCATATGCAACCCATCAGCGCATTGACAACTCCGCTGTCGGTCGCGTCGAGCGCGCCACAGCCCACCTCTACCAGCCAGAACTTTTTGACGGAACGTCACCTGGCGGACCTGTGGCGCCGGATGACGCGGATCTACGGCCATCGTTGGACGTCAGCGTTTGGGGCGAAGGATGACTCAACCTGGTTGCGAGGCTTGCACGGCTTGACGCCCGCCCAGGTCGGCCGTGGATTGTCGCGCTGTGCGACGCATCGCGAAGGCGGGTGGCCGCCCACTTTGCCGGAGTTTCGGGCGCTGTGTACGCCCACGGCCGAGGACTTGGGCTTACCGACACCTGACGCTGCGTATCGTGAAGCCGCGCTGGCAGATCGGGATCACCAATGGAGCCACCCCGCGGTCTATGCCGCCGCGCAGGCCACGGGTCTCTTTGAGCTGCGCACGCTCCCCGAATCCAAAAGCCGTCCGATGTTTGAGCGAGCCTATGAGATCGTGACGCGCCGTATATTGGCCGGGGAACAGTTCGAGGCGCCGATCCCCCAGGCTCTAGAAAAACTTCCGACACCCGCGCGACCCGAGGTGGCGGAGGCCGCGCTGACTGCGATGCGTGCTCTACTGTGCCCATAATACACGGTATAGTATATTGTGTATTGAAAAACACCACATCTAGTAGTATTTTATATGGACTGCCGGAGTGTGATGTGGCAGATATTAGTGGTGTTGGGGTGATGATCGTGTGTGATGGACACCGGATACAACGACTTAAGCTAACCGACGACCGCCTCGCGTAGGCCATCGTCTTAATACGCTTTTCTCCATTCCGCTCTTCAGAACACAGGGCTCATGCTAGCACCATCCTGTTGACCTTTTCTGAAGCGAGGTACCTTGCAATGACAACGGTAAATTGGTCTGTCGGAAACAATAATTCCATAGAGTTTCAAGTTTGTCGCATAGATTCTGATTGGCATGATGTTCCTGGTTTGTACATTTTTTGCCATAGCGACACGCGCTTTTGGTATTCGCTCTATATTGGCCAGGCGAAAAGTTTCCGGGATCGGTTCTCTAGTCATGAGAGATGGGATGAAGCAGAGAAACTGGGCGCAACACATGTTCATGCAGCGCTTGTCCGTGAAGCGTCTCGTCGCGATGAACTGGAACGTGTGCTCATTCAATTGCATAACCCAAAGATGAATGTTCAGCTTAAGCGGGCATAAATTAAGTGTATAGAATTCTCGCAATGTATTACTTTTACCGGCCACTTAGGCCGGTTTTTTATCCTTCAGGACGTCTGCACGCTCGGTAACGATCTGGGCATATTAACTGTTATTTAATCACCAGACCCTGGCACCACCAAACACGCCTCCCCCGGTGGGCACGACGCCGCCCGGTAGAGCGGCCCCACGAAGTTGATCTGCGGAGGATTGCCCGCGGCTGCCCTATGATAAGTCACCGTCGAGGACAGGATGACCCGATGGGACAGGATCCCAATGCCAGTCATGGTTAGCATCCCAAAGACAAACATCCCCGTTAGCAGGGCAACCATCACACCCCAACCCTCGGCGAGCTTCCAGGCCAGACTTGCCTTGGCCTGTTCCTTGATCGCATGGGCCAGATGGACCTTCCACTGCTCGATGAAGGCGGCCGCCTTATCAGCCCCCATCCGATCGAGGCCGGCGGCGGCCTTCTGCAGGTCCGTGGCCCCCTTGCCCGCCGCGTGGGCGATGGCGCCGACCAGCGCCTGGCCGGCTTCCACGGTCTTGTCTTCGATGGCTTGGGCCACGCCTTCCTTGAGATCATTGCCGGCGCGCATGGTCCCTTGGTAGATCAAATCCGGCACCTTCCCCGTTTCTTCTACCAATGTTTTTACGTGTTGTCCTGCCATCTGAGCGGCGGCCGCCGCATCGATGACCGAGGCGACGAGCGCCCAGACCACATCATCAGCGCGGTGTACGCCTAAGTCGGAGGCCTTGCGCAGCAGCGCTTCGCGTAGCTCGGGGGGCAAGGATTCCAAGGCCGTATCTCGGGCATTGCCGTTTACCTGCTCGTTACTCATCTTCTGTTCCTCGGTGAATGGGCCGTTCGGCCCACAATGAAGGACCGGGGTAATGTTCCCGGCCTTTGGGGTCAAACAACTGAGGCGATCGCTGCATGCGCGAGTGCCAGCCAGCGCCGAAAAAGCGCGCGCTCGGTGATCGTGAGCGCCGCTTTATCCTCACCCAGGACCGAGAATGCCCCCGGCGCGGCCAGGATCTTGTCGCGCAGATCGTCGGGGCGCAGGGCCGGAATGGCGGCCTCTTTGCCACCCGCGCTCATAAAGTCCGCGCGGCTGGGCGACTTGCTCCAATCAAACTGCGCGGCGATCCCTAAGAACAGCGGAAAGAGCACCGAGCGGCGGGCCGGATCGACAACGGACAGGAGTCCCCGATCCAGCGATTTCAGGAGCGCGTCAGTGCTCGTGCGGTGGGGCCCGATACTGAATGTCACGACCAGTTCATACCCGACCGCACTGACGATCTCAGATAGGACCGGGGCCAGTTCGTCAATCGTGTCCCCGGCGCCGGCGGGCATATTGACTACGACATGCTGGCCAGCGGCGGCCGCGGCTTCCAGGACGTTGCCCAACTTGTTGAAACTGGTCTCGGCATCGCCGGCCCGATTCAAATTGACCAGCGTCACGGGCACTGACCCGCGAAAACGCAAGGCAAGGTCTGGGATCCCGGCATCGCCCTCGATCAATAGGACAGGAGCGCCCGTTGCCAAGAAGTGGTCGAGTACCAAGGCTGCGGCCATAGACTTGCCGGTGCCGCCCTTGTCGCCATGGGAGATCAGAAGTTTGGGGTTTTCGGTCATATTGGTTTCCTCTCAAAGGGGCCGGACGATCCGGCCCGTTGGCAATAGCTGCGGGGGCGGAAATTACCTATCCCCGAAGGGGATCTATCGGTCGAACTCGGCCCGGATCCGGTCGAGCTCCGACATCTGATCCGTGGCCACGGGGCGTTGCCCTGGAGGCGGGGGGAGGGGTGGTGCCGCGGGGGCCGCTTTCGCCGGCTGTGTGCTGGCGCGTGGTGCGGGCTTGGCGGCGGTTGATGCGGGCTCCGGCAAGGGCTTTTGCTCCGCGGTGTACCGACAGTGCTTCACCGCCCATTGCAGGCGCCGCGCCTTGACCTGAAACAGGTGGCCGATATCCGCCCACGTGAGCCCCGCCGCGCGGGCTTTGGCGATGGCCTCAAGATAGGGTGCGACGCGCGCGGTCAATCGGGTGGCTTGGTCATGGATGGTCATGTTGTGGTCCTCTTTTGCGATGCCGTTACCTACTCTAGCGGCACGAGCGGAAATGGCCCCAATAGGAACCCAACTCGGTACCAACTTTCGCTACCCTCGCCCCACCTTGTCCCAACTCTGTCGCAACTGTGGCGTAAGAATGCCCTATAAGCACCTCAACTCGTTCCAGTTCCGTCAGTATTGGTACCGTATTGGTACGGTGTTGATACCGTATTCAGACAAATATGGGTATGACGCCCACCGCTTCGCGATGGGCTGAAAGACCACACATACGCACCAGCCTTCGGCTTGTGCCCTTCGATGCGCTCAAGGGCCGGCTTTGCCGCCGTCTGTGTGCCTGTGTGCTCCCCATCCCACGCCCTGAAGACCACGGCCGGGAGCGGGTGGCGCCCGGCGAAGGCGAGCGTGTCGAGCCGCTTTGAGCCGGGAGTGAACCCGCCCCACCCCGGCCACCAAGCGCGGGCAGCGCTCCGGTGGCGTCCGCCGGTAGGCGGGGCGCGCAGACCCCATACAAAGGCCCAGGTCATTTCCGCGCCGGCCGCTATGAGCAATCTCGTCATGGAGGAAGGCTCATGCTGCGCATCAAACATCTCAAATCCGGCCGCGGCGCGGGCGGCATCGTCGACTACCTGGAAAACCAAAAGAAGTCGGCCGAGGCATCGGTGGGCTACTACCAAAACAAGGCCGCCCCCTCGCAGTGGTTGGGCCAAGGCGCCACGGCCCTGGGCCTGGAAGGCGCGGTGGATCGCGAACAATTGATCGCACTCTTGGAAGGCCGTCTCCCCGACGGCACCGATCTCTCTATACGAGGGGGGCGCAAGGATGCCGCCCGACTTGGCACCGACATCACGCTCTCCGCCATGAAGTCCTATTCCCTCATGGCAACCCACGATCCGCGCCTCGTGGCCTTATGGGATGAGAGCGTGAAGGTGGCGGCCACGGTGATCGAAAAAGAGGTGGCCGCCGCGCGTCTGGGCCACGGGGGCACCGCGTCCCAGAAAACCGGGACTCTGGTCATGGCGGCCTTTCGGCATGAAGACGCGCGCACGGTCGCGGGCACCGCCGACATGGATTTTCATACCCATCTGCTGACTTTCAATATGACGCAGCGCGCGGATGGCGAATGGGTCCGGGTCGATCTGCAATGGGGTGAGCAGATGGTGTTGGCGAAGACCGCCGACTTTGCCCAAAAGGCCTACTTGGCGCAGCGCGTTCAAGAACTGGGATACGAGATCCGGCTGACCCAAGACGGCTGGGAGTTCGCGGCCTTAAGCGATAAGGACTCGATACCCTTTTCCCGGCGGACGGATCAGGTGGATAAGGCCCTTGAGGCTCGGGGCTCATCCCGAGCAGAGGCCTCGGACTCCCAAAAAGAAGCCGCCAATCTCGCCACCCGGGGAAGCAAGTCCCAGCTCTCCCAGTCTGACCAGCGCTGGGAATGGCGCTCGCGGATCCGCGAGGTCGGTATCGACCTGGACAAGATCATGCGTGAAGCCAGTGTCCGGGGCCCCGTTGCATCACCCGATCTCACCACCGAGGCCGTAGCAAGTGCCGCCCGCCACCTGGGCGAGCGCGACAGTGTTTTTAGCCAAGCGCAAACGCGCTTTGAGGCGTTAAAAGCGGGCATGGGCGGTACCACGCTCAATCAGATCGATCTGGCCCTGACTGGTGAAACCGCCGGCCTCATCGATGTGGGCGGCGGCAAGCTTACGACTAAAGGAGCTCTTTACCGAGAGCAAGAAATTTTGGCCCGCGCCACCGCAGGCCAAGGCCAGGCCGCATCTCTTCTGGCGGGCGAGGATGCCAAATCCTTCATAAAGGATCGCGAGGCCTCGCAGGGATTCCCGTTTTCCCAGGGTCAGCGCGAAGCCCTCCACTTATCTCTGACCTCGACTGACCGAGTGGTCGGCATCGTCGGTGCCGCCGGTGCTGGGAAAACCACATCGATGGCGGGATATGTCGAGGCGGCCAAGGAACGGGGTTATGAGGTCGTCGGTATCGCCCCCAGCGCTGCGGCCTCCCATGCATTGAAATCGGCCGGCGCCGACGACACTCGGACCTTGGCGAGCCCCCTCGCATCACAGCCGTCAGCCGGTAGGTCCCATTCGGGGAAAGGTCCGCGCGTCTATATCTTGGACGAAGCGGGCATGGTGTCCGGCAAAGATATGGACGCCTTGCTAAAACGCGTCGACGTCGAAGGGGCTCGGTTGCTTATGGTCGGCGACCCGCGCCAGCTCTCCGCCGTCGAGGCCGGTAGTCCCTTCCAACACATGATCGAAACGCACGCCATCCAGTACGCCACCATTGACGAGATTCAACGTCAACGCGATCCCGCTTTGCGGGAGATCGCGCAGGCCTTCGCTAAGGGCGAGACCGCCCAAGCAACCGCCTTAGCCCATCCGTATATGCGCGAGGTCGAGATGGGCCGTTCGGCCCACAATGTACAGAAGGAATGCGCTAAACCCACTATGCAAGAAAAGCGGGCGGCCATCGCCCACGCCACAGCGGCCGATTACCTGAACCGTGATGCCGACACTCGGGACAAGACTTTGGTTGTCAGTGGCACCAACGATCTGCGTCAGCAGATCAATCGCCATATCCGTGAAGGCCTGCGCGAGCAAGGCGCGGTGTCCCAGGAATCCGTCACCGTGACGGCACTCGATAAAGCCGGACTCACCCGCGAACAGCAGGCGCGAGCCGAATTGTACCAGCCCCGGATGGTGGTCCGGATTGAAGAAGGCCGCGGGCGTGAACGCCATCAAGTCGAGTATGAAGTG
>JAJYPQ010000182.1 GCA_021795255.1 Pseudomonadota bacterium | reverse complement strand
TGGGTGCTGTTGTGCATGTCCGTCTCGAACGGAAAGCCTGATGCACCTGGACGTGTCCCACTTGAACCTTTGGTTCGAGGCAAAGAATGGTTACGGCACAGGTGGAGGGCGCCTCTATCTTCGTTTGTCATCCCCATGGCCCATGAGAAGCAAGGCTGGCGGCAGGTGTTGCGTGGGCGGCGAACGGATCTTCGTCCGGCGCTGCGTTGGCGCGGGGCTGTCCGTGTCGCGCATCGCGGGCAGCTTTTGTTGCGCCGCGCGCGGCGCGTTGCGGCCTATCTTCCGTATGGTTCCGAGCTCGATCCAAGACCCCTGATGTCGGCCCTAGCGCGCGCCGGCTGTGCGCTGTATCTGCCGGTCGTGAATCGGCGCCCCAATTCCCCGCTCGCGTTTCTTCCCTGGCGCGCGTCCCTGGCCCCTAACCGTTATGGCATAATGGAGCCTAGATGGGGACGGAAGCTCCAGGGCTCGCAGCTGGACGTGGTCTTGGTGCCGGTGGTGGGCTTCGATGGACGCGGCTTGAGATTGGGTCAGGGCGGGGGGCACTATGACCGTACCTTTGCGTTTTTATCGCGGAAAAAGCACAGCAAACCGCTCCTCATCGGGCTTGCCTTCGAGTGTCAGCAGCTTGTGAGGGTGCCCTATGATAGGCACGATGTGCGCTTGGATGCGGTTTTGACGGAAAAGAGGCTGTATCGTCCCCGGAGAATGTTATGAATCTGTTGTTTGTGGGGGATGTTGTCGGGGAGGCGGGGCGCCGAGTGCTGTTAGACCGCCTGCCGACCTTGCGTGAACGTTTTAAGATCGATGTGGTGGTGGTGAACATCGAAAACGCCGCCGGCGGATTCGGGGTAACCGATAAGATTTTGCGGGAGTGTCTTGCCCACAAAATCGATGTATTGAGCACGGGCAATCATGTTTTTGATAAGCGCGAAGCGCTTGATCTCGTGGCCCGCGAGCCGCGTCTCTTGCGGCCGCATAACTACCCGCTGGGAACCCCCGGAAGTGGTTGGTATATCGGACAGAGCGCGCGCGGCGAGCCGTTCGCGGTGCTCAATGTGATGGGGACCGCTTTTATGCACCCGGTCCTCGATTGTCCTTTTGCGTGCGCTAAGGCGGCTTTGGCTGGAAAACCCGAAGCCATCAAGGTCGTCTTGGTGGATTGTCATGCCGAAACGACGAGCGAAAAGATGGCCATGGGCTGGTTCTTGGACGGTCAGGTGAGCGCGGTCGTAGGGACCCATACTCATGTTCCCACAGCGGACGAGCGCGTCTTGCCGGGGGGTACGGCTTATATTTCGGACGTCGGTATGACCGGGTGCTATGACTCTGTGATCGGCATGAATAAAGAGAAGGTCTTGAAGCGTATGGTGCTGAAGCTGCCGGAACGCTTGGAGGCGGCAGAAGGACCGGCCACAGTCTGTGGGGTCGTCATCGATATCGATAGCAAGACCGGCCGTAGTCGTGGGATCCAGCGCCTGAGCGTACGGGAAGACTGATGCGATACTGGCTTTTTAAGAGCGAGCCCTCCTCCTTTTCTCTTGACGATCTCGTCAAAAAGGGCCGTCCCGAACCCTGGGACGGCGTGCGTAACTTTCAGGCACGCAATTTTATGCGCGCCATGGCCTGCGGCGATCGCGCATTTTTTTACCATTCGAGTTGCGCCGTACCCGCGGTCGTAGGCGAAGTCGAGATCGTGCGCGAGCAGTACCCCGATCTCACGGCCCTTGATCCCGATAACCATCACTACGATAGTCGCTCGACGGCTGACAACCCGATCTGGTCACTGGTCGACGTGGCGTTTCGCGAACGCTACCAGAAGCCTGTCACATTGGCGGAACTCAAGGCCTGTCCCGCACTCGCCGGCATGCAGCTCTTGGCGCGCGGCAATCGGCTTTCGGTGCTGCCGGTCACGAGCGATGAGTGGCACATCATCCGCAGTCTTGCCGATAGCCCATGAAGCTCTATCATTTTTGGTTCGAGCCGGCCTCCGAACGTGTCCGGCTGGCCTTATCCTTTAAATCTCTCCCGTACGAACTCATAGTTCCGGACTACGACGACGATGAGACGTTTTTTGAGTTGGGCGTGGCACGCTCGGTGCCCATGGTCTCGTGGGACGATGGCCGCCTGGACGTGGGCGAAGCCGGGATTTTAGAGGAGATCGAGCGCCGCTATCCGGTCCCGACCCTCTTTGCCCCGTTGGCGCCGGAGCAATGGCGGGCGCTAGGCGACTGGCGCGCCGCAGTCGACAGTCTACTTGAGCGACTGTATGCGCCGATCCGTCCGGCCTATTTCGGGATCGGCGATAACGAGGCGCATCTCGCCTCTTATAAGGCCTCCGTGCAAGCGCGGTTTGGTGCCAGCCTCGAAGATTTGGCGAACGACAGGTACGCGGTCTACGACCAGCTGGAATCTTTGACGCACCTCAAGGATTTGGGCGCTTATGTCGCGAAGCATAGGTTCTATGCGCGTGATTTTTCGGCGGCCGACGTTTTGTTGGCAGCGGATCTTTTTCCGCTTCAGCTCTTAGACGGCGTCACGCTCCCTATCGATCTTATGTATTATTTTGAAAGGGTTCAGGATGCCTGTAGCGTCAATCTGCGCGACGGGCTCATAGCAGCTTAACCGATCGAGAGACGCTTATGACCTTAAACGAGCTATTCACGTACCTGAACGAGAATTCAGGCTATGAGATATGGGATGGAACGTGCGATGAGACTATAAAGAAGGCCCTTGCCAAGAGCCATAAGGACGCGCTTTCGGGCGAGATCGTCGCCGCCATTGCCACCCATGCCAGCGCGACCGCGGTCGACGCCTCGATTACCCGAGCCGAGGCCACGACCTCCTTGGGTCCCCTTCGCCTTCGCGCCATGCGCGACGATGCGCCGGTCGCGGATCTGCGGCGCATGGAACGCACCGTGCATGCCATAGACGGCGCGTTTAACGAAGAGGCCCTGGCTTTGCGGCAGCGCTCCTAAGGAAACCGCGCCGTCCCGCCCAAGGCCGATCCCGGGGCTGTCCGGTCGTCGTTTAGCGCAAAAAGAGCCGGTAGGCGGCGTTGTCGGTTTCTTCCTGGTAGTCGATCCCGAGCGCCTCAAGAAACGCCGGGAGCCGCCCGCGTTCCGCCATGGGCACCTGCATACCGACCAACACCCGGCCGTAATCGGCCCCGTGGTTGCGGTAATGAAAGAGGCTGATGTTCCAGGTCTCTCCCATGGCGTTGAGAAAGTTCATCAGTGCGCCCGGGCGATCCGGAAATTCGAAACGGTAGATCAGTTCGTCGTCGACCGGGCAGCGACCGCCGACCAGGTGGCGAATATGGAGTTTGGCCATCTCGTTGTCGGTCAGATCGAGCACCTCGTACCCGTGTGTCGCGAGAGACGCGAGAAGGTCGTGCGCGCCCTCGCCCACCGGCACCTGAATTCCCACGAACACATGGGCTACACGGCTATCGGCAAACCGGTAGTTGAATTCGGTGATGTTCCGCTGGCCTATGATGGCGCAAAACTTGCGGAAGCTTCCCGGTGTCTCCGGGATGGTGGCGGCAAAAAGGAACTCGCGGCGCTCCCCGATTTCGGCCCGTTCCGCCACGTGCCTTAGCCGGTCGAAGTTCATATTGGCGCCCGAGGTGATAGCCACCAGGGTCCCGGACGTCGCGTGGCGCGCGGCGTAGGCCTTGAGGCCGGCAACGGCCAGCGCCCCGGAGGGCTCAACGATCGAGCGCGTGTCTTCGAAGATGTCTTTTATGGCGGCGCAGATGGCATCATTGCTCACTACTAAGGCCTCGTCGACCAAGCGGCGAGCGATGCGAAAAGGCTCCTGTCCGACTTGGCGGACGGCGACCCCGTCGGCGAACGTTCCGACCTTGTCGAGGGTCACGCGCGTACCCAGTTTGAGTGACCGGGCGAACGCGTCGGCGTCCATCGGTTCGACGGCCACGATTCGGATTTGCGGTCGCAGGGCCTTGACGTAAGCCGCGACCCCAGCGATGAGCCCGCCCCCGCCCACCGGAACGAAGATCGCCTCGATATCCGCGGGGTGTTGCTTCAGGATCTCCATTCCGATCGTACCCTGGCCTGCGATGACATCGGGGTCGTCGTAGGGATGGATAAAGGGCAGTTTGTGTTCCGCGCTGAGGTAGCGCGCATGGGCATAGGCGGCATCATAGTTTTCGCCGCACAGCACGACCTCCGCGCCGAGTTCCCGTACCGCATCGACCTTGATTTGGGGGGCCATTGTGGGCATCACGATAACGGCGCGGATCGCGAGCCGGCGAGCGGCGAGCGCCACGCCTTGGGCGTGATTTCCGGCGGATGCGGTGATGACCCCGAGCGCTCGTTCCTCAGGGTCAAGATGGGCCATTTTGTTGTACGCGCCACGAAGCTTGAACGAGAACACGGGCTGCATGTCCTCGCGCTTTAGGAGTACCGAGCGCCCTAGGCGGCGCGACAGTCCGGCCGCCACCGTAAGCGGGCTTTCGATGGCGACATCATAGACGCGAGAACCCAGGATGCGTTTGAGATAGTTGCGTGTCATGCGTTCGGCCTGAATGTTTGAGTCTAGCAGAGCGCTTGGAGCGCAGCCACAGATGATGCCGCCCGGTAGTGTCTCAGTTTGAGCCCTGTAGTTTCTTTACGATGTCGGTTTCACTGTAAATGACCGAATTGCCGCGCGAAATGCTGTAAACTTTCTTGCCTCCTTTGAGAAGATCCAGAGCGTAAGCTAGTGCATCGGCCTCATACTGCGGGCCGAACGAAAAGCCCCCCTGTTCCCACGTAACCGTCCATACACTTCTCGACACGACGAGGTGCGGATCGGTTAGCGCCGCAATCTCTTCCAAGGACCATGCATGATCCGATACCCCCGCTTCCATCGCCGGGGTCACCCGCAGGGTCTTCTGGATACGCCCGAAGTTGTAATACATGAAGTGCAGCGCCACGGCGTGTTCTAGGTTCTCGATCTTTTTGCTGAATCCATTGGTCGGTCGCGCGAAGCGGCGCATCCCCATCCGCATGGTAAGGTTCTGACGCTCTACATAGCTCGTGGAGATAGGGGCTTCCTCAGGACTACCGCAAACCGCTCCCTTAACCGCCCCAAAACACTGCCCTGGGCTAAATTTGCGCTCCGCCGATTTTCCTTGTGCCTCGCCGTAAAACTTCACCGGCATGGCATAGTCTACGTTGGCCCCGAAGCTAGTCTCTACGGCTTGCAGATAGGGCTTGTGGCCATCTGTGGTGAGCTGGACGCGGTTTGCGAGCCGTCCCGCCAGATCTTCCACAAAGATCTTTGCAAAGGATGCATCCTGGTGACCAATCAGGAAACTCGGGACAAGCTTGGTATCGGCACAGATCGCGGTCCAGGTATAAACGTCACCTAGCCCTATCATTCTATGCTTTTCTTCCGAGACGCTCTTTTCTTTCATGGCGCAGAAAGACCAGATATTGTCACACTGGATGCGCTTACAGGGGAGATTTCGAAAGGCCTGGTCTTGGTACTCACTGCAAGCGGTTCCCACGTCCACCAGCAACTTGGTCACGGTATTAATGCTCGCACCCGCCAGCCGGGACGTGGCACGCATACTGTTGCCTTCGACGAGAAGGCCTAAGATTTGCGTGCGAATAGAAATAGGGAGGCGGTTCATGCCCCCATTTAAACCATGCTATGCTTTATCGGTCAAGTATAACAGTCACTTTCATGGGCATAGAGGTTATGCGCGCCGAAAGGGGTATGTCAAAACGTTGTTGCAGCTGAATGCCTACGGTCTCCAGTGTCTTTTCAATTTCATCAGCCAACTCTAATTGGGCATTATTATACCTAACCTCTTGATTTTTTTCAGGAATTAGGTGCACCAATTCATCCGAGAGGCTCATAAGATTCTCCTGTCAAAGGCCAATATTCCGATTATGCATGAAAAAGTCGTACCCGTGACGCCCCAAATAGTCCGATAAGGTGTCGCTATAAAGCCTTATATTGTCTCTCAATGAAGTATCTGTCCCAAAATCGTCTATTTCAAGGCGCAGCATCGCCCTAAGCTTATCCATACCTATCATGCGACCATGAGAGTGCCACACCTTGTTATCGGATAACTGCTTAGCTATTTGATCCGCCCGAGCCTCCTTTTCGTCTAGAGTGACGGGAGTGCCTGGATTATTTGTGCGGTGTAATGCCCAATCTTTGAATTTATATTTCGTCAACCAGTCTTTTAACAGCGCCTTGGACAAATCCCGAGCCTGCTCGTAAAAACGGAGCATGGCCAAATCTTGCCTTATTAAGATCGCTAACTCGCCGGCAGATATAGTGTTATTTTTTGATTTTTGAACAAGGTCTTCCACCTTGTCCAGGTATCCAAGTGCTGGGACCAAATATTTTCCTTCCTTGTCCGGAACCTGTGGATCAATTGGACCTAAGGAGGAGGAGTAGTCCATGTAAATTTTATCGCCTGACATACAAAAAATAGTTCCGGCAGACAAAGCAGCGCTAGGCACAATGAAATAAACCCTGTTAGGGTAGTGATACCGAATGATATCTACCATTTTCTCAACGACCTCCGCTTCGCCACCGGGCGTTGTCAGGCAGATGCCAAGCGTTTCCCTTTTGCTGGTTTGGGCTGCCAGCTTCTCAACATAATTGCGAAAATAGCTCAGCCTGCCTGAGCGTATATCGCCATAGAAATACAAAAGATCGCATCCCAGCTTATTCTCGATCTCCTGCTCGCTCTTACTGACCGCATCGAAAATAGTCTTATCAAATAAGGCCAGGTTAGCCACGCTTCTTCCCCCAGCGGCTATGTGCCGCTACCTCCGCTATTTCTTTCCTTCTTTTTGCGCTCAGCGTTGCTGCCCTAGCTTTGCCACCCTTCTTTCCTCCTAAATGGCCAAGGGCAACAGCCGCAGGATTTTTGCCTTCGTCGTGGGGTTGATCCTCGACCACACCGGTCAATATATCCACTATCCGCTTGGCAAGTTGGCTGAGGTCGCGCGGTCTCTTGGGCTTACTTGAACGGTTAGACATACGCGGATTGTAGCGCGGGGCGGCGTATTTGACATCATCTCTCAAATTCAAACTGAGACACTACCTACCGTCCCTGTCGGTTTGCCTAAGCCGTGGTTCACAGCCTGGCGTCCGCCGGGCACGCGACCTTTTCTTCAGCAAAAACCCCAGGTATCCTGCGAACCATGAACCAAGACGATATGAAGAAAGCGGTAGCTCTTGCGGCATTGGAGTTTGTGCCCAAGGGAGGCGTGATCGGTGTTGGTACCGGTAGTACCGCTAATCACTTTATTGACGCCCTGGCGACCA
>JAJYPQ010000181.1 GCA_021795255.1 Pseudomonadota bacterium | reverse complement strand
CCTCGCGCGCGGTCTCCCATGCGGCGAGTTCCCCTTGCCGTCGCGCGTGCTCGTCGAGGCGGGCTACAAGCGGGGTCAGGAGCTCGATCTGGCGCTTGGCCTTCAAGACTGCCTCGTGGGCGCGGTTCAGGTTGTCAAAGTGGTCGACCAGGGCCTGGATACGCGGAGCCACGTCGAAGGGTTCGAGCATGTGCTGGCGCACGAAATCCGTGAGGTTGCCCACGGACTTCATGGAGACCGTCTGATGGAAGAGTTCGAGCGCCTGTTCGTTGTCGATCCCAAAGCGCCGGCGGAACCATGCCCCGTAGGGCGGAAAGCTGTCGAAGATCTCGACGCCCTGGCCGCGCAGGCGTTTGCGCAGGGCGTTGATGTCCGACCCAAAGCGCGCGAATTCTGCCCCGATCGACAAGGCGTGTTCGGCGCCTGCATAGAAGCGCGCCGGCTGGCCCTGCGGATCCTTGATCCAGAAGACCTGTGCGAGCGTTACGGTCTGATCATAGGCGGCGTTATGAAAGACCCCGAGGATTACCGAATAGGTATTGTGGTCGCGCAGGGCGATGGGGCGCGCCGACTGGCTGGCCTCCCCGCGCCCCGACTTGTAGTGCCCTAGTACATAGGAGCGCAGCGACCGCTCCTTCGCTTCCGCCCCAGCCGCCTTGTTATAGGTGATGCGCTGGGACGGGACGAGCAGCGTGGTCACGGCATCGACCAGGGTCGACTTGCCGGATCCTATATCGCCGGTCAAGAGGGCGTTGCGGCCGTCGGGTGCAAGCGACCAGACGCGGGCATCGAAGGTACCCCAGTTGAAGACCTCGAGACGTTGGAGGCGGAAGCCCGACAGACTGTCGTCCGCCAGGAAGTCGAGGCTCAGGCTCTCGGGGGCGCCCCCCGGGCCGATCCGTTCAGACGTCATCGGCGGGCCCCTCCTCGGGGGTGGCGATATGGTTCTTATAGGCGGCCAAGCGTTCGGCGAAGTCGGCCAGCCATTGGGCGTCAACGAAGGCCTTCAGGATGCGTCGCACCTCGTAGGCAGGGGGCCCTGGGCTCGTCGCAGGCTTCAGGCGGCGCAGAAAGCCCAGGTCGACGATACGATTTATGTGGGTCTCGATCTGATCGATGTGTCGGGCCTCGTTGGCGGCCTCGGGCAGGAAGACGCGCACGAGTTCCACGACCTCATCGCGCGTCACCACGAGCTTCACATCGCCGCCGGTCGCGTCGAACTCCGCCAGGCGTTTTCGCAAAAGCGCAAGAAGCAGGCTCACCGGGAATGACAGCGGTCGGCGCGCCACGAGCCGCGGGAGTCCGTCGTCCTCAGTGTCGCGCGAGCGCAGGAAGGCGTAACCCTCGGACTCGTCGACCACGAGATCAAGGCCCAGTACCCCGACATAATCGCGCACACGCGCCTGCAGACTCAAAAGCGTATTCCAGAGCTGCGCCTCGCTATCCTGGTAGATGACGCCCTTCAGAAGCGGGATCACGACCGCCGAGAGCCCTGCCCCCGTTTCCTGTGGTTCTTCCAGCATGTCCTATCTCACGAAAATGACGCGGGGTATCTGTGCTTGCCGCTGTCGCTCTTGTCCATCCGTGTGCACGCTACGCCATATGACGGTGTCCGTCACGTCCTCGTCTATGCACGACTTGGCATCCATGGCCGCGAGATCCAGGTAGGCGACGAGTTCGGCCAGTCCGTGTCGCAGCGGATGGAGCTCGCAGACTTCGCGAAGGGTGATTTGTGAGCGGTTCTGTAAGGCCTGGCGCACGTGGCGCGCCAGCGCCTCGCGGTCGATCACGACCTGGGCGTACAAGGCGCTGTCGTCCATGTCGGCCTGGCCCGCATCGATCGCTTGGTCGGTGATTGCAAGCCGCAGGGGCGGGTTGTAGAGGCGGCGTTCCAGAGGCAGGTCGACCGCGGCGCCCGTCTCGTGCAAGCGCATGATGATACCCTCGGGCGGTGTCTCGCGCAGATCCAGGGCAAGGCCCTCGATTTCGCGCAGGAGATCCATGATGCGGCGATTTTCAAGCCAAGCGCGGTCATCGAGGAAACGGCGCAGCTGCGAGGACAGTTGCGCGACCGTGCGTTGAGTATGCTCGCCGGCGGCAAGCCAGTCGTAATGGATGCGACGGGTGCGTGGATCGGGGGCCATGTCGCGGATCACGGGCAGGGCCAGGATGTGGCCCAGTAGTTGAGTCAACTCTTCTTCGCGGGCGCTCGACATGAGGAAGTCGAAGAAGGCGCGGAAGCTGCGGCCCTCGTCGGAGTCGGTGATGAGATCGCGTTCGCCGAGGATCTCCTCGAGCAACGCCCCTTTGGAGCCCTCCCAGAGCGCAATGCGTTCACGCACGCGCCGGTCGAGCTGACGGAAATTGTATTCGACCTGGCGGAAGTCCGAGAGCAGTTCGCGGGAGAGCTGCACGAATTGTTGGAAGCGGTCCTTGAGGGCGCTATCCTCGAGCAGTGGCACGTCACCTTGCGCAATGCGCGCCATCTCCGCATCGATTTCGTCGCGGCGCCTGTGCAGTTCGGCGAGCCGCACGGCCGGGTCGGTCTCGCTGCCTTCGCTCATCTGTCTTAAGAGGGTAAAGAGGGTGAGCAGGCGCGACTCAGTGCCTACGAAGGTGCGGGTCGCGAGTGTGGCAAGCCACGCGATGGCCTTCTCGGCACCGGGCGTAAGGTCGTATTGGGCCTCGTCCGACTGTGCTGCGTAGAATTTGCGCAGCCAGCCCTTGTCAGCCGAGGCCCAGTCGTCGAGATAGTCGCGCGCCGCGCGTGGAAAGGTCTCAGGCCCCAGTTGGCGGCGCAGTCCATAGAGTTCGTCTTCCAGGGCCTCGGTGAGGTCCGCCGCATCGATGGCGCGCCGATTGGGTGTCACGAAGATGCGCTCGAGGAAGCTCGCCACGAGGGGTGCGTGGTCGGAGCATAAGAGACGCCAAGCCGGATGGTTTTGGCGCAGGAGGTTCAGTGTGGCGTAGTCGATGGCCATGGGTGCGCTATTTTAGCTCGTTGGCACGTTTTGCGCACAGTGTGTGGGTGCGCGCCGCCGTCCGTGTCCCTGTAGTCGGCGATTGGGCCTTTTTGGGGATCGGCCCCTTGAGTGGCGCGTAGAGGGATGCGCTCCCATACGGCGCTTTTCCCGGGCTCCGACCTTGGAGTAGCATAGCCCGGTCCGCCATGCCGGCGCTGGAATCACTGAACCCCTCGTGTTCGCTGCCCGCAACCCCGTCTTGCGCCCCCGTATCGTACTGATCGCGGCGGCCGTGAATATCCTCGTAGGCGCAGTCGCGCTCTGGGGATGGCTTGCCGCGCATCCGCTCTTGGTGCAGTGGAATCGCCATCTTGCGCCCATGCCGGCCAATGCCGCACTCGCTGAAATCCTGATCGGTGGTGGGTTGCTGCTATTACAGCGCGCTTATTACCGTTGGGCCTTTCTCGCGGCCTTTCCAGTGGTGCTCTACAGTACCCTGGCGGCGATGGGTTTTCTCTTGGGCGGCCATCTGGGCGTGAATACGCCGTTCTTTTTACCGATCCATCCCGCGACCCTCTTTCATGGCCGGGCGCCCATTTCGCCTTTGAGCGGCACCATGCTGCTGTTGGCAAGCGCGGCGATCGCCTTCGCGGCGCTCACGGGGGCCCGCGCCCCGAGCCCGGTTCCGGCCGCCCTCTTGGTTGCGCTCAGCACCGCGGGTCTCATAGGCCAGCTGAGTCCGCTCTGGCCGATATGGCGTGATTTGCATGAGGTCTCGCTTCCTGGCACGTTGGCGCTGCTCACGTTTGGGGTCGCGGTCTTGGATTACGGTTGGCTCGAGCTGCGCTCGCGACGCTTTGGTCTTGCCTTCGTGACGGCCATTATGCTGTTGACTGTGGCCATGGTGCTGGCGGCTGCCCTGAAGACGTATGAGCGGGATGAACTTACGCGCATGACTCAAGGGGTCTGGCAGGGGATCGCCGATCAGATTCGCACTCAGGAGCATCGGCCCTTGGCTGTGGCACGCCTTGCCGGGCGCTGGGAGACCTTCGGATTGCCGCCCATAGCGCACGCCCGGCGCGAGGCCGCGTTGCTCTTGCATCAGGTTCCCGGGCTGCAAGCTGTGATATTCGTCGCCCCCTCCTCACGGGTCCTTTGGCGGGTACCGGGTCCCGGTCACCCGCCTGTGGTTGGGCGCGACTTGAGGGCTAACCCCGGACGCGCGCTCGTGCTTCAACGCGCACGTAGGAGCGGGCGGCCGGCCATGACCTCGGTCATCCCTCTTTTTAAGGGCGGACATGGGTTTATCGTGGTGGCGCCGGTGCGTATCGGTGGCCGCTTCAAGGGCTATATCGGTGGCGTTTTTGATACGCGCGGCCTGCTTTCGCGGGTCATGACCAATCTTTGGCAGGGTTACCATGTGAGCGTGTCTCTGCGCGGCCAGCGCTTTTTCACGCGCGGTCTGTCAGGCGCGAAGCGTTACCGTGCCACGGGCAAGGTGCGTTTCCTCGGACAGAACCTCGTAATCCGGGTGAGCCCCGGCCCACGCGTGGTGAACAAGATCGCGGTCGGTCTACCACCTATCGTGCTCACAAGCGGCTTCCTACTGGCCCTGTTTGCGGCAGCGGCGGTTTATGGGATGCAGCAGGCGCAGCGTCACGCCGATTCCCTCGATCGTTTGAACTCAGGCCTCGAGAGTTTGGTGTTAGCCCGCACCGGCGCCCTGCGCGAGGAGCGAGAACGGTGGCGAGTGACGCTCATGAGTATCGGCGATGGGGTTATCGTGACTGACAGTAGCGGTTTGGTACGGGCCTTGAATGCCGAGGCGGAACGGCTCACGGGCTATGGTGACGAGGAGGCGCGGGGCCTGCCGGTCGATACGGTCTTACCGCTGTATCGAAGCCCGCAGGGGGCGGCGATTGAGGGGCCGGTGGCACAAGCCCTGCGTACGGGTGAGGTGCAGCATCTGAAGGGGCCGGTGGTCTTGAAGGCCCGCCACGGGGGTGTCTTGCAAGTCAGCGATTCGGCAGCGCCGATTCGGGACGAGGATGGCGAGGTGACAGGTGCGGTCATGGTGTTCCGCGACATCACCCAGCACCAGGCTTTGGAAGAGCGGGCCATGAAGGCCAAGAGCCTGGAGGCGCTCGGGGTGCTCGCCGGGGGGATCGCACATGACTTTAATAACATTCTCACGGCGATTTTTGGAAATATCACGCTCGCCAAGCTCTACGCCCCGACTGACGAGGCCGTGCAGAGCGCGCTTGCCGATGCCGAGCAGGCCAGTTGGCGGGCACGCGAGCTTACCTTTCAACTGCTCACGTTCGCCAAGGGCGGGGCGCCCATCAAAAAGCCGGGGTCGATCGGCGAGACCGTACGCGATCTCGCCGGCTTCTTTCTGAAGGGATCGGCAGTTCGCTATGAGATGACGATCCCGGACGATCTCTGGCCCACGGAGTTCGACCCCGACCAGATGGGTCAGGTGATCCAGAACATCGTCTTGAATGCCAAGGAGGCGATGGGGGGCGTGGGGGTCTTGGAGGTCGTGGCACGCAACGTGACAGTCGAGGCCGCCCAAATAGCCGATCTCGCCGCGGGTGATTATGTGGAGATTGCGTTTCGCGACTGCGGTCGAGGGATAGAGCCGGAATATCTGGGGAAGATCTTTGATCCTTATTTCTCCTTGAAGTCCTCCGGCACGGGGCTCGGGCTTGCCGTCACCTATTCGGTGCTCAAGCGTCATCAGGGCCTGGTCATTGCGGATTCTATGGTGGGGAAGGGCACGACGCTCACGCTCTATCTGCCGCGCACCCAGAGCGGCGTGCCACCTGCCGCGCACGGGCGGGCGAACAAGGCCATCGCGGCCCGGGGGCGTGGCCGCCGCGTTTTGCTCATGGATGATGACCGCGACGTGCGCTCTGTGGGCGCGCAACTTTTACGAGCGCTGGGTTATGACGCGGTGGAGGTCGTAAGTGGAGAGGAGGCGCTGCGGGCGTATGAGGCGGCGCGTAGAGCGCGCCCCTTTGACGCTGTGATCCTGGATCTCACGGTGCCAGGGGGTATGGGTGGCAAGGAATGCGTGCGCAGACTGAAGGAGTACGATCCGGACGTCCGTGCCATCGTCGCTACCGGCTACTACACCGATCCCATCGTCGCCGACTACAAGGCCCACGGCTTTCGGGCCTCGGTCCAGAAGCCCTACCGCCTCGAGGAGCTGGCTGCCGCCCTCACGCAGGTTCTGGAGGCTTAGACGGCCCGAACGATGCTTGCGCATCGCAGCCGCACCCTTCCACACTAGCGCTGAAAGCGGTAGGGGCGATGGGTCGCGGGGAGGCTGCTTTGGGACGAGCGGGATATCGAGGCTGGGGAGGCGTTGCGGTAGCGCTGCTTGCGTTCGCGACCCTAGCCGCGGCAAGCCCTGCCCGGGGTTTTGACTACGCCACTGCCGTGCGCAAGGCGCAACACCTGGCAGCCGGTCCCTTCAAGGCCCAAGCGCGCATCCCCGGGATCGGCCGCTTCACGTACGACCAGTATCGCAGTGTTCATTTCAGGCCGGGCGCGACCCTCTGGCCGCACCGGCGTTTCCATATGCAGCTCTTTGCCCCCGGTTATAGGTTCGTGCGCGCGGTGTCAGTGTATGTGGTCTCCTCTGGGCGTGCGCGCAGGCTGCGCTTTCATCCCTCGTTCTTTCGCCACCCGAAGGGTTTGTATCCGCGGCCCTTGCCCGCGCATATCGGCTATGCCGGCTTTCGGCTCCTCTATGACGGCTACGATCCTCGCCGTTCCAAGGTAGCGACCAACGATCAAGTAATCGTATTCTTGGGTGCGAGCTATTTTCGCGCCAAGGGCTCGCATGAACAGTTCGGCCTCTCCGCGCGGGGGCTTGCCATCGACACCATAGCCCCCCATCCCGAGGAGTTCCCCCATTTCATCGCCTATTGGATCCGCCGTCCGGCGCGACAGGCCCGCGCCATCACGGTCTTCGCCTTGATGAATAGTCCGAGCGCCGCAGCGGCCTTCCGTTTTCGCATCCGGCCAGGCCGCGCAGTCCGCGTACGTGTGCGTGCGACCTTCTTTTTCAGGCGTCCCGTGCGCGAGCTCGGGATCGCGCCTTTGTCGAGCATGTATATGTACGATCTGTGTGACCGCCGCCCCTGGGCCTATTTGCGTCCCGCGGTTCACGATTCCGAGGGCTTTTTGCTTGAAAGTCGGCATACCGTGCGCTGGCGGCAACTCGCCAATCCCGCGCGCGTGCACCAGTTCCTGTTTCCAGTCCGCCATTTGCGCGGCTTCGGTTTGATCCAGCGGGATCGGGATTTTTTTGACTATCAGTCGGTGTCCATGCGCTATCAGGGCCGCCCCAGCGTGTGGGTG
>JAJYPQ010000180.1 GCA_021795255.1 Pseudomonadota bacterium | reverse complement strand
GAGCTCCATGGGACCATTCCGGCAATCGGCTTCAATTTCCGCGAGCGCCGCCAAAAGTGCCTGCCCATCCGGCCGCTCCTCCTCGCCAAAGAGCGATCCCAGGCGTTCGAGCGTGAGCGGCTCCCCCGCTATCAATAGGGCAGCTTGAATAATATCCTTCAGTCGTATCTCGCTCACACGCGCGCCTTCACATGAATCGGGGCAAAAGACTCGTTCTGCACAAAGCCAATAAGGGACTCCCGGACCAATTCCAAAATAGCCAGAAAGGTCACGACAACGCCCCGCCTTCCCTCGGCCAGATCGAACAAGGCCGAGAACTCGGTATAACTATCGGCCCGGACGCTGTCGAGTATTCGCGTCATTCGCTCCCGTACCGACAAGGGCTCGCGTAGGATACGGTGGTGCGCGAACGCCTCCTCGCGCTGCAAAACCAAGCGAAGCGCACCGAGCAAATCTTCCAGGGTGACGACCGGCGGATCCCGATCGACTTGCCGTGCCTCGGCAGGGATCGCCGGAAGAAAGAGTTCGCGGCCGACTCGCGGCATCGCGTCGAGCCCTTCCACGGCCTCGCGATAGCGCTCGTACTCGAGCAAGCGCCGCACGAGCTCCGCCCGTGGATCCGCATCTTCCTCGTCAACGGTCTTCGGCCGGGGTAATAACATCCGCGACTTAATTTCCGCAAGCATCGCCGCCATCACTAGGTAATCGGCAGCGAGTTCGAGCTTGATCGCCTTCATGAGCTCGACATACACCATATACTGCCGCGTGACCTCGGCGATCGGGATATCCAGGATATCGATATTGTCGCGACGAATGAGATACAGGAGAAGGTCAAGAGGTCCCGCAAAGGACTCAAGAATGACCTCAAGGGCATCTGGGGGGATATATAGATCCGCCGGCATCTGCATCAGCTGCTCGCCACGAACGAGGACCGCGCTCATGTTCTCACTCCCACGCAAGACCCATGCCGCGCCGGACATCCGTCAGGGTTTCCTCGGCTAGGTCTCGCGCGCGTCTCGAGCCCTCCGTCAAGATATTGCGAATATACGTAGCATCCTTCTCCAACTCGCGCGCGCGTTCGCGAATCGGGGCAAGCTCCCCGTTTATGGCATCGATCACCGGCTGTTTGCATTCGAGACACCCGATGCCCGCGCTCCGGCACCCCGCTTGCACCCACGCCTTGACCCCTTCCGGGGAATATATCTCATGAAACGGCCAGACCGGACAGAGCGCCGGATCGCCGGCATCGGTCCTCCGCTTACGGTTGGGGTCGGTAGGCATGGTCTTAATCTTGCGCGCCACCTCGTCTGGCGCCTCGCGCAGCGCGATCGTATTACCATAAGACTTCGACATCTTCTGGCCATCGAGCCCTGGCATGCGCGACTGGGGCGTCAACATCGCCTGGGGCTCTGTCAAAATCAAGCGCCCGTGTCCTTCGAGATAGCCGAGCAGTCGCTCCTTATCGCCGAGTGCCATGTTCGGCTGACGCTCTATCAAGGCCCGGGCGGTGTCCAAGGATTCAACGGTACCCTGCTCCAAGTAGCTTGTCCGCAGCTCCTTATAGGCCTTGGCGGGCTTGCGCCCCATCTTGCGTAGGGCCTCCTCTGCGCGCTCGACGAACCCGGGCTCGCGGCCATAGAGGAAATTAAAGCGTCTCGCCACTTCCCGCGAAAATTCGATATGAGCTACCTGATCCTCGCCAACCGGCACGAACGCCGCACGATAGGCCAGGATATCGGCCGTCTGTAAAAGCGGGTAGCCGAGGAATCCATAGGTGGCGAGATCGTGCTCGCGCAACCGCGCTTGTTGGTCCTTATAGGTAGGAACGCGCTCAAGCCAACTTAGCGGGGTCATCATCGATAATAGCAAATGAAGCTCGGCGTGCTGCGGCACATCCGACTGGACAAACAGCGTGACACCGTTGGCATCTACGCCCGCCGCAATCCAATCTATGACCATCTCGCGGACGCTTTGGCCCACGACCGATGGATCTTCGTAATGCGTAGTTAAGGCGTGCCAATCGGCCACGAAAAAGAGACAATCGTACTCGTGCTGGAGGCGCACCCAGTTCTTTAAAACACCGTGGTAGTGTCCCAGATGAAGCTTACCTGTCGCACGCATCCCCGAGACGACGCGGGTGACGGACGGAAGAATCGAAGACATTTACCCCATCCTGCTAACAGAGAAGATGAGGTTCCGCAAATCCGTCACAGGGGGGCCTATGATCCAACCCAAGGCGCCCGTTCCGACAAGCAGCAGAAGGATCCATAAGCCATATGGCTCGATCAGATTGTAACGCCAGGCCAGTCGGCCGGGCAGCAAGCCCGACAAGACCCGGCTCCCGTCAAGCGGCGGCAGCGGCAAAAGATTCAAGACCATGAGCACGATGTTTATCGTGATCCCGGCGATACTCATGTAAAAAAGCGGGCGCGCGGCCCACAGCGATGGCAGATAGAGGGCCACTCGGCCGATCGCCGCCCAGGCCAATGCCATGAGGAGGTTGGCGCCTGGTCCCGCTAGAGCCACAAGCGCCATGTCCCGCTGTGGCCGGCGGAGATTCGACCAGGTGATGGGGACCGGTTTGGCCCATCCAAATATGAAGCCGGTCCCCATCAGAATGAGCAGCCCCGGGATCAATACAGTGCCCACCGGATCTATATGCTTTAAAGGGTTGACGGTCAGGCGACCCAAACGCTGCGCCGTAGGGTCGCCCAGCCGCTTTGCCACCCAGCCATGGGCGACCTCGTGAAGCGTAATCGCAAACAACACAGGCAGGGCCCACACGGCGAAGCTCTGTAGTGAATTTAGTCCGTTCATGGAGAGAGTATATCAGCCCCCCCCATTGGGTGCGAACGACGACAAATCCCCCGTTCCCGTCCGACGGACCGAGAAGTCCTCCCCATCCCATTCGACGACCGCAGTGGGTTCGCCCGGGCAAATCCCACCGTCAATAACGAGATCTAGCTTATGCTCTAGACGCTCACGAATGACCTGCGGGTCAGACAGTAACGCCCCATCGGCATCGGGCAACGTAAGTGTCACGCTCATAAGCGGCGCACCCAATTCCGCCAATAAGGCCTGCACGACACGATGATCCGGGACCCGCAGCCCGATCGTGCGCCTTTTAGGGTCGAGGAGCCGGCGCGGTACCTCGCGGGTCGCGGGCAGCACGAAGGTATAAGGGCCGGGCGTATGGGCCCGTAACACGCGATACAACCGGTTGTCGATCTGCGCATAGGTCGCCAAATCCGATAAATCCCGGCACACGAGCGTGAAGGGATGATGGGCGTCTAGGCCCCGGAGGCGGCAAATGCGGTCCCGCCCCTCCTTGTTAGCTAGGCCACAACCCAAGGCATAGCTCGAATCGGTAGGATAGGCTATGACACCGCCGCTCGCGATGATGCGCGCAGCCGCTCGGATAAGACGGCCCTGGGGATTATCAGGATGAATGATGAAATACTGGGCCATATCTCACCCGCCTGCGCGCGGCTGCATACGCGCCCGTTCCCGCCACACCGGCACGCAACTCGCCGGAAGATCGGGAAGGCCGCCGGGATGGGGCCGCCACGGCAAGGGCTTATGGTAATCGGATCCGACCGAGGCCTGGAGATGGTAATACTCGGCAAGCCGCGCTAACCGCGCTATTTCCCCGGCATCAAGCCCGGCCGTGACGACCTCGAGGGCGGCTCCTCCGGCCTCCGCGAATTGCCGAACCAGTTGCTGCAAGCGACCGCCGCTCAGGCGGTAGCGGGTTGGATGGGCAAGCACTGCGCACCCCCCGGCGCCCCGTATCCAACCCATAACCTCGGCCATATCCGCCCAGGTGACCCCCACATGGCCGCAGCCGCCACGCGCCAAAAAACGCTTAAAGGCGACGGCACGATCACGCGCATGCCCTTGATCCACCAGCCAGTCGGCGATGTGGGTGCGACTCACCACCCCCTCACGAACCAAGACCTCCCGCGCATCGCCAAGCCCCGCCTTGGCCAAGGCCTCGACGATGGCGGCCGCCCGGGCGCGACGAATCTCTTGCAAACGCAGAAGCCCGCGCTCCAAAGGCTCGTAAGAGGGATCGATGTCCAGCCCAACTATATGGACCGCGAAACCCTGCCACGAGGTCGAAATCTCCACGCCCGGCACCAAGACGATGCCGTGGGTATCGGCGGCGGTCGCGGCCTCCACTAGCCCCGCTACGGTGTCGTGGTCGGTAAGGGCCAAAACTTGAACCCCAACGCTTGCCGCGCAGGCGACCAGGTCCGTGGCGCTTAATTCACCGTCGGACCAGACTGTATGCGTATGCAAATCGTAGTACAATTGGCCACCATCCTTTAATCGCTGAGGCTCATGACCCCGATCCCATCGCTCCCCCAAATTCTCGAGCATCTCCCCAAGATCAAGACCACGCTGCTGGCTGCCTGGCGTCCTCAGGGCGCGGCGAGCCAAGAAAACGACCCCGAATCCCTTATTCGTCTATTGGACGAGTTCTTCACCCTGTTGATGACCCTAGACCAGCGCTACGGGGAGGACGCGCCCTTACCCGACGATGACGCCACGCGCCTAGGCGACACCGGCCTCCTGGTACTGGCCGAATTGACTCACATGAGTCAGCAGTTGGGCGTCCCTCAGATCAAATCCGAACTCGACCGCCTCGCGGTGACCGCGGGCGACTGGATTATGCGCCATAAGGGCGAGATCCGGACACTCGAGCCTATTGTAAACGGCTTGGCGATCATGGCCAACGAACTTCATGAACCCCGGGCCCTCGAAGACATGACGAGTTTTATGGACAGGGTCATGAAGTCCACGGCACCCGACATAGCCGCCGACAGCGATAAGAGCGATAGCGGACGCCCTTGGCGCGTATTGCACCTAAACCGCGCCATCGTGGCTACCCGCTCACATAACACCGAACTTATGGCACAAGTCTTCGACGACCTTATCCAAGAGTTGCCGGAGGATGCGTCCGACTTCTTTCGTGAGGGAATGCGCCAGATGGAGGTCGTTGATTATCCAGCCAAAGTAAAGACCGTTATGACCCACTACTTTCAAGCCCTGTCGCAGCACGCGCTTCATTAGGGGCGCCGGCGGCGCGTAGTGGGAGGCCCGGCTATGGCGGCTAAGCCAAGCTTAAAGGAAAGGGCGCGAGGCAGGGTGTGGGGCCCTGGCCGCGAGCCCCTCGATCCGCAATGAGGGCGTGGCCTGACGCTTTCCGATGACGGAGACAAAGAAAGTTCGAATTTGAACCCAAAAGCCTTTATTCTCGTTAAAAGGGCGCTTAGGATAGCTGTCTGAGCCTCGGCACCTGGTGGCTTATGACAAAGCAAGCTGGGAGAAAAGGGAATGTTGTACATGATCGTCGGGCAGATTGCGCCTGACAGCAGTACGCGTCGCGAGGCCGCCCGCCCCGACCATCTCCAACGGCTGCATGCCCTTCTTGACAAAGGCCGGCTCGTACTGGCCGGCCCCTGCCCTGCCGTCGACAGCCCCGATCCGGGACCGGCTGGCTACGTCGCGAGCCTTATCGTGGCGGACTTTCCCTCGCTTGCCGATGCCACGGCCTGGGCCCAGGATGATCCCTATAAGCACGCCGGGGTCTATCAAGACATTGTGGTACGGCCCTTTCGGCAGACTTTGCCATGAGCCTCCGGGACGCCATTGAAGAACGCTTGCAAGACGCGTTTACCCCCGAAGATCTCGAGGTGGGGGACGATTCGCTTCAGCATGTAGGGCACGCGGGTGCCCAAAGTGGCGGCCATTATTCGGTGCTTATCGTGGCGGAGCACTTTCGCGGGCGCTCCTTGCTTGAACGCCATCGTCTCGTTTACGACGCTCTCTCTCCCCTCCGTAAAGACATCCATGCGCTCTCGATTCGCGCTCTGACGCCCGGGGAGATCTAGGGGACATCATGCGCTACTTCGCTCGCTTCACGCCCGCCCGCACCGCCATTTTTGGCTTCATGGCACTCCTCAGCGCCTGTCATACGGCACCGGTTACGGATAAGAGCCGGGTGCTGGCCACCGTAAACGGAGAACGGATCACCGAGCGAGACTACCAGGACTACCTCAGGGCCCGCGATCTTCAAGAACCCGCGCTTCCCCGTAACGCCCAGAGTAAGCAAATCGTCTTAAACGAGTTGATCAACCGCGTCATCCTCGCGCAGGCAGCCTTGAAATCGCACCTGAACCGCGATCCTGCAGTGCATGTCGCTTTGAAGGAAGATCGGGAAAACATCCTGGCTCGGGCGATGCTCAAACACTATCTCGCCCGCCACCCGATTTCGCCGAAGGCGCTCCGCGCGCTCTATCGTAAAGAGGTCCTGAAGGCCCCGCACGAAGAATACCGCGCCCGCCACATCCTGGTGGCCACCAAGGCCGAAGCCCTGGCCATTCTGCGGGATCTTCGTCACGGGGCGCGGTTCTCGGTGCTTGCGCGCCAGGACTCCTTGGATGTTCCATCCGGGGACCAGGGGGGTGAGCTCGGATGGTTTAGCGCAAGCGATGTACTTCCGTCCTTCTATCGGGCCTTGGCCCATCTGCACGTAGGCGAGATCTCCCCTCAGCCCATAAAGACCCGCTTCGGCTGGCATATCATCCAGCTCCAAGCGAAACGCGCCTATACGCCACCGCCATTTTCTCAGGTCGAACGCCAGCTGTATCGCTCTGCCGAGCAGAAACGGGTAGACGACATGATGGCCGCCATGCGCAAAAAGGCCCACATTCGCTTGGCCATCGCCCCGTAGTCAGCGGCCTTCGGGGATGGGCAGAAGAGGCGGCCCCGATTTCGGCCAGCCTGCCGCAACCCTACGTCTTCAGTCAGGTACCGCCCGCCCGCGAACCAAGCGGACGCGCTGCCCGATCGCCACGTAACGTCGCTGCTCGACCTGCACTTGCCCACCAGTATCGCGCCGCACGACGATATCGTAGACCTTATGTCCTGAGACCTGCTCGCCGATATGGTTGCCGAGGAGGGCTCCGCCAATAGCTCCGGCCACCGTAGCCACGGTTTGCCCGCGGCCATTTCCTATCTGATGGCCGACTACGGCACCGGCGAGACCGCCAAGGATCGCGCCCCCCGGACTCACGGAACCGGCAACGTGGACGACGCGCACGGCAACGACGGTACCTTGGTAAGGGGAGAGAACCGCAGCCGGCCTCGGAGCGTATTGAGCGACATTGGGGGGAGGCACCGCATAGACGGGCGCGGGCGCGACATACTGAGCGGGCCTGGGCCTCCTGACAACGGGCATCTGGGGCGAAGCTTGCGGCGAAGCTTGCGGCGAAGCTTGGGGCGAAGCTTGGGGCGGGGTGGCAGCCGCCCGCTGCCCTGGTAAGACATAAAGGAGCACGCCCGCGGTCGTGGCCGCGGCGGCAACACTAGTCATAACCGTC
>JAJYPQ010000179.1 GCA_021795255.1 Pseudomonadota bacterium | reverse complement strand
CTCGATATCCCTGCGCACATTCCTTCCGATTTGCGTACGCTGTGAGGGCAGAGGAAAACACTATGAGGCTAGGGAATCTGCGGGTTTTATTGGTGGGGAGATCCGGATATAGCCAGTTTTGGAGTATAGATGGAAGAGCTTAGCGTGACCGCGCGCGCCGGCATCCGACTATCACGGCCGTCTGCTGTACGTCTGTCCCGAAGACCGCTTCTTTTGCACCCACTTTCTTGAACGCGCGGTAGCCGCCCGCAAGGCGGGCTACGAGGTTCTGGTCCTCGCGCCCGACACGGGCTCCGGTTCCGTCATTACTGGTAACGGCCTCACGTTTGTGCCATTGGCGTTGAAGCGCCATGGCGCCAATCCTTTGGCTGAGATCTGGGGCGTCGCGCATCTATCGCGCATCTATCGCCGCCTTGAACCCGATATCGTCCACCACATCGGCTTGAAGCTCATCTTCCGGGGGACGCTGGCGGCGCGGCTCGCGTGTGTGCCGTACATCGTGAACGCCCCGGTCGGCATGGGCTTTGTGTTTTCCTCGGGATCGCTCAAGGCGCGCCTACTGCGGCCTGTCGTACGGCGCGGACTAAAGCAGCTGCTCGCCCCCGGACCGGCATGCGTGGTGTTTGAGAACCCCGAGGATCAGGCGGAGTGTCTGGCCATGCGTGCCGCCTCCCCCGACCGGACGGCGGTGATTCGCGGGGCGGGCGTCGACACCGAGGCTTTCCGACCCAGCCCGCAACCGACCGGGACGCCCGTCGTGGTCATGGCCGCACGCCTTCTGTGGGCCAAGGGTGTCGGCGTCTTCGTGGAGGCCGCGCGACTCTTGAAGGCCCAGGGCGTGAATGTCCGCTGTGTTCTCGTGGGCGGCGTGGATCTCGCCAATGCCGCCTCCGTCCCCGAGGCCCAGTTGAGAGCGTGGCATGAGGAAGGCGTGATCGAATGGCGAGGTTTTCAGAAGGACATCCGTCCGGCCCTGCGGGAAGCCACCCTATTCTGCCTACCCACTCATTACCGGGAAGGCCTCCCCAAGGTCGTCCTGGAGGCCATGGCCATGGGGCGTCCGGTCGTCACGACCGATATCATCGGCTGCCGCGAGGCGGTACGCGACGGCGACAACGGGCTGCTCATTCCGCCCCGCGACCCGGTGGCGCTCGCCGCCGCCATCACGCAACTGCTGGCCGATCCCCTCATCCGCAAGCGCATGGGGCGACGGGGGCGCGAACGGGCCGAGCGGGAGTTTGCGACGCCGGTTGTAGTTGGCGAGACACTTGCCCTCTATGCCCAGCTAACCCATCCCTGAATAATCCCCCTATGCCCGAAGCACAATGGCACCCCATGTTCTGTCGGCACATCGACGGCCGAATAAGGCGGATTAGGACCGCTCAGCGGCCATTTTTTGGGCTATACTTCGCCAACATCCACATCGTCATACCAAGGTTTTCAAGACGTGTCTGACGCCGAAAGCCTGCCTCTCTCATAAGAGCAATCCGTGCCATGCGACCACCCGACAAGGCGTGCCGAATCTTTTGAATCGCCATTCGTGCCGATGGGGCAAGAACTTCCCCTGATTCCTCCAGCGCGACCACATGCTCCTCCAGTTGGCGTAAAAACGGCGTAGCACCGCGCCGAAATGCCCTTAGGGCTCGCGGCACAACCGACGATACTGCGCCTATAGCATTATGTCCGTGCTGCCGATACAAAATTACAGGCGTTGGATCGAAAATTACGTGGCCACCAGCGGCAGTAACGACAATGTAGCTCCACCAATCATGCACTGTCTTATCAGGCGGCGGTACGCTATTCACCAGCCGCACAGCCTCCTGGTTCAACATCGCTGTGCAGCCCGTTACAATATTTTGTAGGAGCGCAGATGGAAACCCGGGCCCGAAGCGCGGCAACGGTGACAAACCTCGCCTCTCAAGGTGCTCGCCAACGATCGACTGCCGTGCGCAATAGAGAGCCGGCACTCCGTGTCCTTCCTCGATTAAGCACTCCGCAGCCCTTTGCAATTTGTCTGAAAGCCAGACATCGTCCTGATCCGCAAATGCCACCAAGGGATACCCTTCCGCCGCTCGCAACAATGCAAAAAAACTTTTCGCAGATCCTAGCCGCAGATCTCTAGGGCCCAACTCGGCGCAACGAACGTGTCCGACTCGGTCGGCGAACGCCTCCATGATTTCGCGCGACCTGTCGCTCGAGCCATCATCCCGCCAAAGCAATTGCCAATTCTGGTAGCTTTGATTGAGGATGCTTTCCAGTTGCTCCTGAAGGTATCGCTCTCCATTATATGTTGACAGCAGGATAACAACGGGCGCTTTCTCGTTGATGGACTGTGTTACGTTTCCGGCTATGCTATTCACCAACGGTACATTTGGCTAGGTTTCCTGCCCGTGCTATGAGCAGCCGCGCCACAATCACGCGCCTGCACCCAAGGCCCATTGGTTGTATTCAATATCGAACCACCGCATCCGACACCCTGCTCACCGATGCTGTCGTATGCCAGGACGCGTGGTGGCCATGCATAACTTACATCTTCGTAATCTAATGTCAGATTGGGACTGTAGGCCGGATCATTCTCCAGAACGCCTTTCCAGCGATTCCTCATGTACCACGCTTCTCCCTCAAATCGCGCTTGCTTTATCGGGCTGGTATCGGGCCCACGAGTTGCGGATTCATGATGATACAGCTCCGCATAGGGTGTCCAAACATTGCGGTACCCTGCCTCTCGAAGCCTCAAACAAAAATCCACGTCATTGAAGGCTATCGTCAGGTCTCTCTCATTCAACCCGCCCACGGCTTCATAAATTGCCTTCCGGACCATGAGGCAAGCCCCCGTCACGGCCGACATCCCCTGCGCTAGGCTCGCGCGCCCAAAGTATCCGTAATCGTCTCGTGAACGCCCCTTGTGGAAATGCCCCGCGACACCACCTACACCAAGAATGACTCCCCCGTGCTGAAGGGAGCCGTCTGGATATAAAAGCCTTGCCCCAACGGCGCCGATTCCTGGTTGAATAGCTATGCTCACCATCTCGGAAAGCCACGCGGCCGTAATAACCTCTATATCATCATTGAGGAGGCACAATATCTCGCCGTTCGCCTCTTTGGCGGCCCGGTTATTGAGCGCGGAGTAGTTGAACGGGTAATCATCCCTTATGACGCGTACTCCTTCCCGTTGGGATATATCGTGAAGATACGTGATTGTTGTAGTCGCCATAGAGCCGTTATCGACTATTATAAGTTCATAATCCTGGTACTGCGTTTTTTCGGTGACGCTTTCGATGCATCGCCTCAATAAACGCTCGTTATCTCTTGTCGGTATGATAATGCTCACTTTTGGCGCCGGATCGGAAAGCTGATAACGCACACGATAGCCATTCACTTCTGAAGTTGCCGTGGCCTGTACGCCCTGACGCGCGAAATGATCATTTAGCGCACGCACCCCCGCCATCTTCGCGTAGGGCTTCGTCTCCGAATCGTACGCAGTACTCCCCGCATGCGTCCGCCAGTGGTACAGAACGCGAGGGATATGGTGTATGCGCCCGCCGTTAATCGCTTCGATGGAGCGCAATACGAGATCGTGATCCTGAGACCCCTCATATCCTATCCTAAATCCACCGACTTCCAGGAGTACATCCCTGCGGAATACCCCTAAATGGCAAAAGAAGTTTTGGGAATAAAAAAGATCCCTATTCCACTCGCATTTAAAATAGGGATCATGCCGTACACCACGCTCGTCGATCTTGTCTTCATCCGAGTAGATCAGCCGTGCTTCCGGATGTTTGTCTATGGCGTCGGCCGTCCAAAACAAAGCGACCTCACTCAGGACATCGTCGTGGTCGAGAAACACTACCCACTCGCCCGTAGCAAGGCTTAATGCGCTATTGGAGGCTGCACAAATATGACCGTTACATTCCCGAAATATGACCTTTATTCGGTTATCTTGCGCCGCGTAATCCTCCAGTATGGGGCGAATTCTAGGATCTGCGGAGGCATCGTCGGCGATGCAGAGCTCCCAATGGGAATAAAGCTGGCCACGTACGGACTCGATGGCTTCCACTAACCATTCCGGTTTCGGATTGTAGACCGGCATAACAACAGAGAGCAGCGGCTTATGTGTGAAGTTAGTCGCGTATGCGCGCATTGCGGAACGGACCTCATCCGTTCTCGTATCGTAGCGCCTAACCCACTCCCCGTAATCATTCCGGTCATGAGCGGTTGAGCCGGGAGTCAGGATGTTTGTGTCTGCCTGACCCAATACCCTTATGGCCTCCCTTACCCCAGCCCAACCACCTCGATGGTAGACACGCAGCGCTTTGCGAGCCGCCCCTCGGAATCCCCTTCCCCGACGCATTGCGCGACACGCAGCCCTATATATCTTCCGTATCCCTCTTATGGAAAATCCAGCGGCTCGCAGAGGATGGGTGACGCGCCAGCTGGTTGATATGCGCATGCCGTGTAGCTGGCTCTGAAGGTCCGCGATCTCCTTTTCCGATCGCGCCATATGCGCCTCGTATGCTTCCACGACGGGATCGTAACCCTTGACTGGCGCGTCCTGATCCATAACAGGCACTTGCGCTTTGGCACTTAAAATCTCAAGCTGATATCGTCCCAATTGCCGGGCCCCAAGAGCCGCGAAATAATTGGCGAGGCGCCTCTTTTCTAGGGGATTCCCAGTGAGCCCGTACATCTCCGCAGAGCCCGTCCGGCGGCCGATCTGTACCACGCCAAGCCCATGTGAATGAGTAAACTCCATGTGATATGGGAACCGCAACTGTAGCTCTTCCCAAAATCGCCAAACCCCGAAATCACGTTCACGCACGTTCGTGTCGTGAAGCATGACAATCGCCCCAGGGGCCAATTTTGGCAGCCATGCCTCAAAGTCGTGCCGCACATCCTCGTACGTATGCCGCCCATCAATATGAAGAATATCGATCGATTGTTCTGCAAAGCGCGTGGCGGCTTCGTCGAAAGTCATGCGTAGTAATGTCGAAAAACCCTGGTAATGTGCTTGGTTATAGCCCTCTACATCCTTATAGACCTCTTCGCCATATAGACCTGAATGCTCATCACCAACCCAGGTGTCTACGGCATGGCAGCGGGTCCCAAGGCCTGCTTCGACCACTATCTGGCAGAAGCTAAAATACGAATTGCCGCTGTGGGTCCCCAATTCGACAAAAGTTTTCGGCGAGACCTCGCACATTAACCATGCTGCAAAGGGTATATGGCCCACCCATGCAGTCGGTGATTCCATCCTCCGAGGCGTAAAACAGGCCGCCGCCAAAAGGCTCCCCGGGATTCTCTGCTCATTCAAGACATCGTCTGCTTCAGCCGATAGCATGGGTAAACCCGGTTGCCTCCCGAATCAACAGAAATGGTGCTGACTTACAGTAAAAGAGACTGCCGAACTTTCCAATAGGAGAAGCCGGTAGCGGGCGATTACACATAGACTGTCGCAGCCGCCATCTTAAAGCCGGATCTATCCTTATCGGACACTATGGGGCGCGCCGCGAAAGGCCATTCTATAGCGATATCTGCGTCGTCCCAGCGAATACACCGCTCATGTTCCGGATTCCAATAATCGGTCGCCTTGTAAAGGAACTCTGCCACCTCAGAAAGGGTGAGGAAGCCATGCGCAAATCCTGGCGGAATCCACGCGACCCTTTTATTTTGAGCGGAGAGATTGAAGCCCGCCCATTTCCCAAATGTAGGCGAACTCTTGCGGATGTCCACGGCGACATCGAATACCTCGCCCTCGATGACGCGGACGAGCTTACCCTGCGGCTGCTGGATCTGGTAATGAAGGCCCCTTAAGACACCCTTCTTGGATCGTGAGTGGTTGTCCTGGACGAATTCATAGTCGATCCCCAGATCCTTCAGGGCCTTCTTGTTGTAGCTCTCAAAGAAGTGCCCCCGCTCGTCCTCGAAGACCCGCGGCTCGAGCAGCAGGACGTCTGGTAATGCCGTTTCAATGACCTTCATGAGACCAAGGGCTCCTGGAGCAATCCCAAAAGGTACTGCCCGTAACCGTTCTTCTCCAAGGGGGCGGCGAGCACCTCGAGCTGGGCGCTGTCGATGTACTGCATACGATAGGCGATCTCCTCGGGGCAGGCCACCTTGAGGCCCTGACGGCGCTCGATGGTGGCGATGAATTGGCCGGCCTCGAGCAAGGACTCGTGCGTGCCGGTATCGAGCCATGCCATGCCGCGGCCCATCAGTATCACCTCCAGCTGATTGTCCTCAAGGTATTGCTTATTGACATCCGTGATCTCCAGTTCGCCTCTCGGTGAGGGTCTCAGATCGCGCGCAATGTCCGTGACGCGATGGTCGTAAAAGTAGAGCCCCGTGATCGCATAGCGTGACTTTGGGTGACGGGGCTTTTCCTCCAGAGACACGGCCTTTCGGTCAGGGCCAAACTCGACGACGCCATAGCGCTCGGGGTCGTGAACCGGGTAGGCCAGGATCGCCGCGCCCTCCGTATGACCGGCGCGGGCCTGGAGCCTGTGAGCGAGATCATGCCCATAGAAGATATTGTCGCCCAGGATCAGGGCGCAGGGGTCGCGCCCTATGAAATCCGCCCCGATGATAAAGGCCTCGGCGATGCCCTTGGGTTCCGCCTGCGTCGCGTACTGGATGGTCAATCCCCACTGCGAGCCGTCGCCGAGAAGCTGTATAAAGCGCGGCGTGTCGTGCGGAGTCGAGATCACCAGGATCTCGCGGATCCCCGCCAACATGAGCGTCGACAGCGGGTAATAGATCATGGGCTTGTCGTAGACCGGGAGGAGCTGCTTCGAGATCACCTGGGTGACGGGGTAGAGGCGCGTCCCCGACCCGCCGGCCAGGATGATGCCCTTCATGGCCTGGCCCCGCCCACCTGGGCCGATTCGTACTGCCGGTCGATCCACTGCCGATAGGCGCCCGTCTGCACCGCCTGGAGCCAGGGACCGTTGTCCAAGTACCACTGTACCGTACGTCGCAGCCCCTCCTCGAAGCTCATGCGCGGCCGCCAGCCCAGCTCTTTGCGGATCTTCGCGGCATCGATGGCGTAGCGCCGGTCATGCCCCGGGCGATCCTTGACGAAGGTGATGAGCGCGGCGCGCTTACCGGAATCCGGGCGCGGCCGCAGTTCGTCCAGGATGCGGCACACGGTATGGACCACCTCGAGATTGGTCTTCTCGCTGTCACCACCGATGTTGTAGGTCTCGCCCGGGCGCCCATGGGCCAAGACCGTGCGGATCGCCTCGCAGTGGTCCCCCACATGGAGCCAGTCGCGCACATTGGCCCCATCCCCATACACGGGCAGCGGTTTGCCGTCGAGGGCGTTCAGGCACATCAAGGGGATGAGCTTTTCGGGGAACTGGTAGGGTCCGTAATTGTTCGAGCAGTTGGTCGTCAGGACCGGCAGCCCATAGGTGTGGTAATAGGCCCGCGCCAGGTGGTCGGAGGCCGCCTTGGACGCCGCATAGGGGCTATTGGGGGCATAGGGCG
>JAJYPQ010000178.1 GCA_021795255.1 Pseudomonadota bacterium | reverse complement strand
CGCCCTAGCGGGATTGGCCGCGCGCCGAACGCCCCTCATGGATGTCGGGGGCATTGCGCGCCTTCACGCAAACCCGGCCGGCGCCCCAAAACAGCGGGCGGCGACATGGGGCTCCTTGGTCTTTCTGGAGGATATATAGGGCGCCGCCTGCCACGCTTTTGCGCATTGCCCTCAGGGATTGCGCGTGTTGGGCGCTTGCGCGAACGACGGAGGACGCCTATAAGCGGGTGTGAGGTTTCTTAAAAGAAATGGTGGCAGGTGGCCGCCGATCAGGCGGCTAGAGGTTCGAGATCCTGGGCCGACGATGTTTTCGACAAGGCGTCCGCCATCACAACAGATGGTCGATGACACGGTCGTGACACAACGGGCCAGACGGCGAGGGCAAACCCGATGCACCCCTTGGTGCCAAGAATGCGGCGAGAAGATCAGGACGTCCTCGGCGAATTCCCTTAAGGGGCCACGGGCCCCGACCTCTAACCGTGGGCCGAGTATAAGACTGCGGCCCACGACTTTGTTCTGCTTAATGCAGGCCACATGACTTACCAAACCAGGAGACGCCCATAATTAAGGTGTATAATGAAAGCTTGTACACTTTGGGATCAACAACCTCGCCCCAAGTGGGTTCGATCAAACGGATCAAGATTGATCCGTCATGAGCCAGCCGGTTCGTGCGGTGGCCATGATCGGCTCATATCCAATGTACCGCCGGCACTCCATGGTAATGGAACATGCTGGGCTAGCGGGAGCGAGTGAATTACCGACAGTAACCATCCGGTGGCCGCAGGCGCATGAGCCTCTTTGCTGCACTTTCGGATACTGTGGTCCTGTCATATGGCATGCCGGTGGTTTTGGAGCATAAATGAAGTGCGTTGATGATTTCCGATGGCGAATCGGTAAGAAAGAACTGCTACCCATCATGATTGGTGGGATGGGCGTCGATATCTCCACCGCGGAGCTATCGCTGGTGGCCGCGCGCCTGGGCGGAATCGGGCATATCTCCGATGCCATGGTCCCGACCGTGTCCGACCGGCGCTTCAAGACCCGATTCGTGAAGGAAAAACAAAAAAAGTATAAATACAATGTCCTGAACCGGGACAAGTCGGACGTGAAATTCGATCTCGAACAGCTGGCCTTGGCCACCAAGCTGCATGTAGGCCGCACGATGGAGGCCAAGCAGGGCGAAGGCCTGATTTTCATCAACTGCATGGAAAAGCTGACCATGGGCAATCCGCGCGAGACGTTGCGCGTGCGGCTGTCTGCGGCGATGGACGGCGGGATTGATGGCATCACGCTAAGCGCGGGGCTGCATCTGGGCTCGCTCGCGCTGGTAGAGGATCATCCGCGTTTTCGCGACGTGAAGTTCGGCATCATTGTTTCTTCGCTACGGGCACTGGTGTTGTTCCTGCACAAGAGCGCGCGCCTCAACCGCCTACCAGATTACATCGTCGTGGAAGGCCCGCTCGCGGGCGGGCATCTCGGTTTTGGCATGGACTGGGCGCAGTACGACCTAAAGACGATCGTAAACGATGTTCACCGGCATCTTGCGCAAAAAGGGCTCGATATTCCGGTCATCCCGGCCGGCGGCATCTTCACCGGCACGGACGCCGTGGAGTTCCTGGAAGCGGGGGCGGCCGCGGTGCAGGTCGCAACACGCTTTACCGTCACCAAAGAGTGCGGTCTGCCAGACAAGGTGAAACAGGAGTACTTCAGGGCCGAGGAAGAAGACATCGAGGTCAACCTGATTTCCCCCACGGGCTACCCCATGCGCATGCTAAGGAACAGCCCGCCCATCGGCGCCGGTATTCGCCCGAACTGCGAGGCGTACGGCTATCTGCTGGATGGATCAGGCAACTGCGCCTACATAGATGCCTACAACCGTGAACTCGATAAGCATCCGGACGGCGCAAATATATCCGTGCGGGACAAGACCTGCCTATGTACCCACATGCGCAACTACGATTGCTGGACCTGCGGGCACTACACCTATCGGCTTAAAGACACCACACGCCGATTGCCGGACGGGTCCTATCAGATATTGGATGCGGAACACGTCATTCGCGACTATCAATATAGTGTCGATCATCAAATCGCACTACCCGAGGGCTATCGACACCATTGCGCCGCGGGGGCCAAGGCCGTCGAAGTTTTGAGTGATCGCGACTAGGAAATGGCGCGGGTCCCCTTCGGGGGATCGGGATAGCGCCATGGCCCTCGTCTTGCCCCGTTTAACAAACAGTCACGCCGGGAATGTTGATGGGGCCGGTCATAAATCATAGGTCCCCTGTTTTGGGCGCCGCCACTGTCCCCTCATGAGCCTTGTCCTTCGATCCGAAGCCCGACGCCGCGAGTTCCGCCGCCTTGATCATGGCCCGCGCCTTATTCATGGTCTCGTCCCACTCGCGCTCAGGTACCGAGTCCGCCACAATCCCGGCGCCGACCTGCAAGAATAGCCGACCGTTACGCACCACCGCGGTGCGGATGGCGATCGCCATGTCCATATTGCCATCCCAACCGATGTACCCCACCGCGCCGCCGTACAATCCGCGCCGAACCGGTTCCAGTTCGTCTATGATCTCCATGGCGCGTATCTTGGGGGCGCCAGTCAAGGTCCCCGCCGGAAACGTCGCGCGTAAGACGTCGAAGGCGTCGAGGCCCGGCCGCAGACGCCCGGTGATATGCGATACGAGATGCATGACATGCGAATACCGCTCTATGGTCATGCGGTCGGTCACCGCCACGCTCCCGGTTTCCGCCACCCGCCCGATATCATTGCGCCCGAGATCGACGAGCATGACATGTTCGGCCCTCTCCTTGGGGTCCGCCAGAAGTTCGGCGGCAAGTTGCGCGTCGCGCGCATCATCTTGACTACGTGGACGCGTGCCGGCGATCGGCCGAACCGCCACCTCGCGACCATCGAGCTTGGCCAGGATCTCGGGTGACGATCCGACGACGTGAAATTCGCCGAGATCGAGCAGATACATGTAGGGCGAAGGGTTGATACGGCGCAACGCCCGATACAGATCGAGCGGCGTAAAGGTCGCTTGCGCCGATAACCTTTGCGACAGCGCCACCTGCATGATATCGCCCGCGGCGATGTATTCGCGCGAGCGCTCGACGGCGGCCTCGAAACCCGACCGCGTGAACCCCGAGACAAAATCGGCCTCGCGCACCGCCTGCGGCGACTTGTGCCCAAACATCGGTGCCGTAATCGGCTCACGCAAGGCCCCCTCAAGCTCGTCGAGGCGCCGCTCGGCCCGCGTCCGGCCGGTCTCGCCCTCGCTCACATCGGCATGTACGACCAAGGACAAGGTGCCGCGCAGGTTGTCGAAAATGACCACATCCTCGCTCACAAGGAACAAGGCATCAGGCCCGCCGATCTCGTCGGGCTTTAGGTTTTCGCCGAGAGTCGTCTCGATGTGACGGACCGTCTCGTACCCGAAATACCCGACCAGACCACCGTGAAATCGTGGCAGACCGGGATCCGGCAGCACCTCGAAGCGGGCCTTGAAGGCCCGCACCGTAGCCAGGATGTCGTCGGTCCATCCCCGCTCGATGATCTTTCCGTCGCGCTCGACTGTGACCTCGCGCCCAAAGAGGCGCAGACAGGTCCGCGCCGGCAGACCGATCAGCGAATACCGGCCCCACTTCTCACCACCGTGCACGGATTCCAGCAAATAGGAATACCGGCCCTGCGCGAGCTTTAGATAGCAACTCAACGGGGTATCAAGATCGGCCGGCACCTCGCGCACGACGGGGGCGAGGCGGCCGCCGATAACATCAAATGTCAAACTGCGCTTTTCTGGCATGATAGTCATTCCTCAAGGGGTACGGGGCGGTCATCGTTCCCTTAAGGCGCCATCGACGGCCGAGGCCCATCATGGCAGGGCCTTCGCGCACAAGAAGCGCCCTTCAAAGCGGAAGAAATGCCGGACATCAGCAAATGTCGGGGTTACGGCCGCAGCCCCAAGCGCCGTGAGATCGACGCCGTGATGATAACCGTAGGCAACCGCGAGCGCCGGCATCCCGGCGGCCTTGGCCGCGCGCATGTCGTTTCCGGAATCTCCCACGAGCGCGGCCCCGTGGCGGACGACGCCGAGGCGCTCACAGGCCGTTACCAGCGGCAAGGGATCGGGTTTCACGCGTGGCAGCTCGTCGCCGCAGAGAATGAGGTCAAAATAACTTGCGATATTCAAAGCCCGCAACAGGGGCTTTGCGAACCGCCCGGCCTTATTGGTGACACAGGCCATGCGAAACCCGTCGGCGCGCAGATCCGCAAGGGTCTGCGCGACGCCTGGATACAAGCGGCTACGGTCAGCGACGTGGGCCTCGTAATACGTGTTATAGAGGGACTGCGCCTCTTCGAAGAGCGCCGGGTCCGGCTCGGCGAAGCGCTCACCGGTCAAGGCCCGCTTGATCAGCCGTGGAACCCCGTCTCCAATCCACCCGCAGACGGCAGCCTCATCACGCACCGGGCGCCCAAGCCTCGTCAACATGTGATTGGCGGCATCGGCAAGATCGGGGGCGGTATCAATCAAGGTACCGTCCAGATCGAACAAAAGCCCTGCCAACGGGAAGATCGTCATGCCTTAGCGATCTCCTCGCGCATCTTTTGGATGGTAGCCCGATAATCGGGCGTGCCGAAGATCGCCGAGCCTGCCACAAAGGTATCGGCACCGGCGGCTGCGATCTCGCGTATGTTGTCGACCTTCACGCCACCATCTATCTCAAGGCGTATCGGGCGCCCATGGGCATCGATGCGCGCGCGCACCGCGCGTAACTTGTCAAGCGCGGATCGGATAAAGCTCTGGCCCCCAAAGCCCGGATTTACCGACATGATCAGGATCATGTCGACCTTATCCATGACATAATCCAAATAGGAAAGCGGGGTCGCGGGATTGAACACGAGGCCGCACCGGCAACCGCTATCCTTGATAAGGCTCAAAGAGCGGTCGACATGCTCGCTTGCCTCCGGATGGAAGGTGATGTAGGTCGCGCCGGCCTTCACGAAATCCGGGATGAGGCGATCGACGGGCTTGACCATGAGATGCACGTCGATATCGGCCTTGACCCCATTTTTGCGCAGGGCCTCGCACACCAGCGGACCTATCGTCAGATTGGGAACATAATGGTTGTCCATGACGTCGAAGTGAACGATGTCCGCGCCCGCCGCCAGCACGGAATGGACCTCCTCGCCGAGACGAGCGAAATCCGCCGAAAGGATTGAAGGTGCAATCTTGAAGTCGCGCATGAATGGCCCCAAAGCTAAAGTCGGCAATGTACCCGATAGCGCGCCGATTTGCAGCACCCGCACGAGACCCTCGACGCCGGCGCAAGGCTGCTTTATGGTTCCGGGAGGGGCGCCGCCCAAAGCGGGCATGCGGACCCAGGAGATCGCATCCTGGGTGGGTGGGGTTTTTTAAGAAGACCGGCCGTCGGCCGGCGATATGCGGAATCGGACGCGATGCCGACCGTCCACAATGAGATAACTGAGGCGCGGCGTTTTGCCGGTTTGACGCGTCTTGCATCCTTAAGGTAGAGGTCGAGCCATGACAGAAGTCCCCCAGCCCTGCGTACTCCTCGTATTTGGAGCCACCGGCGATCTCGCTCGGCGCAAACTTATGCCGGCACTTTTTCGGCTCCATGTCAGGGGCCTGCTCCCCAAGGGCTTCGCAGTCCTGGGCGCGAGCCGAAGGCCCCTGTCGCATGACCAGTTCCGGGCACTCATGCGCGAGGCCTGCATCCAATTTTCCCCAACCCCCCCGAGCGACGAACAGTGGGGGAGCTTCGCCGAACGCCTCTATTATGAAACCGGGCATTTCACAGACCAAACCCTGTTCCAGCGACTGAACATGTCTTTGCGCGAGATCGATCACCGCCACGAGACCCAAGGAAACCGCGTCTTCTATCTTGCGACTTTGCCAAGCAACTATCCACTGCTCGTCCGCCAGTTTCGGGGAGCGGAGATGGTCAACAAGATCGACGACCGTCCGTTCACGCGCCTTATCGTCGAAAAGCCCTTCGGCCACGACCTCGACAGCGCCATCGCTTTAAACGATGAGATCGCGACCGTGTTTCGCGAGGATCAGGTCTACCGGATCGACCACTATCTCGGCAAGGAGACCGTCCAGAACATTTTGGTGTTTCGGTTCGCAAACGCCATATTCGAACCTCTGTGGAACCGCATCCACATCGATCACGTCCAGATCACGGCCGCGGAGACTTTGGGGATCGAGGGCCGCGGGAGCTACTACGAAGAGACCGGCGTTTTGCGCGACATGGTGCAAAACCATCTGCTGCAGATAGTGAGTCTGGTGGCGATGGAGCCTCCCCTATCATTCGATGCCGACGCGATACGCGACAAAAGGGCCGAGGTGTTCCGCGCACTGCGGCGATTTACGGGTCCAGAGGATATAGCCGCGGCCACGGTCCGCGGCCAGTATGGGCCGAGCGTGGATGGATCCCTGAAGGCCTACCGGGCCGAGCCTGGGGTCGATCCGCAATCGCCGGTCCCGACATACATGGCGCTGCGCGTGTTCGTCGACAATTGGCGCTGGCAGGGCGTGCCCTTTTATATCCGGACCGGTAAACACCTACGGCGCTCCACGTCAGTGGTGGTGATCCAGTTCCGTCAGATCCCGTTTTGCCTCTTTGGACAGGACCAGGTGCGCTCGCACATAGAGCCCAACCGGCTCGTATTGCGCATCCAGCCCCACGAGGGCATTAGCCTCGGCTTTAGCATCAAGGCCCCCGGCAACGAGACATACGTCGACCACACGCGCATGCGCTTTACTTACAGCAATTATTACGAGGGTGAGATGCCGCTCGCCTATGAACGGCTGTTGACGGATGTCATGCGCGGCTATGCGGCACTATTTGCCCGTCGCGACTCCGTTGAAGAGGCATGGCGCTTCGTGACCCCGATTCTCGATGCCTGGACGCAAGATCCGGCCCATGACTTCCCCAACTATGCCGCTGATAGTGACGGGCCCGAAGCGGCCAACGCGCTTTTAGAAGCTGACGGCCGATCATGGCACCCCTTGGATCCCCCGGCACCATCATCATGATCTTTACCATCGCCCCAGACGAAGAGAGCCTAGCGAGCGCCCTTGCCGATCGGCTCATAGTCGAGATCCAGGCGGCCTTGGCGCACACCCGCCCGTTACGTATCGCCCTAGCCGGCGGGTCCACCCCGCACCGCCTGTATGAGGAATTGGGCCGCCATGCGGCCACACTCCCCTGGCAGGCGCTCGAGATATTCTTTAGCGACGAACGCGCGGTCGGCCCGCAGGACCCGGCCAGCAACTACCGTCTCGCCTACCTGCCCTGGCTGTCAAAGGCCCCGCCCGGTACGCTCATTCACCGCATCCCCGGGGAACTTGGGGCGCAAGCCGCGGCGGATGCGTATGACGATCTGCTAGGACACGCGGTGGCCGACGGACAGGCCCTCGATATCGTGCTGTTAGGCTTTGGGCCGGACGGCCATGTCGCCTCGAGATCGGAA
>JAJYPQ010000177.1 GCA_021795255.1 Pseudomonadota bacterium | reverse complement strand
CGATCTGACAACGCGACCCGCACCGGCCCGCGCGCTCTTGTCTCAAGTGTCAACCGCTCACTCAAGGGGGCCCACCGTTGCCATTAGGGGGCAAGACCCTCATCCAACCGCTGGAGCAATTGGGAACCTGCGGATAATACCCCTGGGGGTCGCGACAATAGTAGTAATAGGTCGGCTGTGGCGGGGCCGGGGGCGGATAATAATTGCGCTGAATAATGACCCGGCGACGCGGGGCGTAGGCGTGAAAGCCAAACCATAGCGGAAACCAGCCATCGCCACCCTCGTCATCGTCTCCCTCGCCATCATCCACGCGGACGGCATGGGGATGGACGTACGGCAGACCTTGGGCGGCTTGTACCGTGCGCACTGTGAGCAAAGACAAGCTTGTTGCCAAAACCACCGCAGCGATCAAAGCACCCTTCATCTCATCATTCCTCTCATGGAACACCAAGCCTGACCTAGGATAGCCCATCCGCGGCCAAGAAAAAGCACCCCCCTGTATATTTTTGTTACGCGAAAACGACCAGGGCGCTCAGCAAACCGACGAGCGTCCAGCGGGCGAGCTGAGGGCTACGAGCGCGCCCGCCGACGATATAGTGCGCGGTATGTTCACAGTTATTCCGTAACAGGTGGTAGCCGCGCGGGGCCCGCAAAACTGCCTGCGCGTTAGCGAGCAGACGGGCACGGTCACAGCCGTGACTCGCACACACCCGAACCGGTTTACCGGCCGCAAACTCCTCCCAGCTGGACAGATGCTCGCCGTAACGCGGGGAATTGTGTAAGACCTGCCCGTCGAACCAGGCAACGCCCAGATGTTCGTGTACGCCCTTGTCGCGGTAAAGGATATCGCCGGGGCACACCAGAGTCGCTTCTCTCATCGCTTAAGAAGACCTCCCGAAAGCCTCCTTGCGTCGTAACCGCGCCTCCTTCGCGTAAGTCGCGCCACGCCCCATCCGAAACCGAGTCCGACACGCTCTTAAGGCCGCGCTATTTAAGCCTAGCCCAGCCCTGGCCCAAAAGCGAGCGTTCGGCCCGGTGCGGGCTGATTGACTTCGCGGCCCCCAAAGCTTAATGATACCGTTATGCTGAACCAGCTTGGATATAGAACCCCCACCCCACCGGCCGGCCTCTGGCCACTACCAGACATCGCGGCGCGCAGGCCCCAGGTCCGGCTGTTGTGACCCGCGGCAGTCGCTATGGACGGGCGGCGCTGGCGGTCTTATTCATTCTGGCGCTCTATCCCTTAAGTCCTTATACAGTCCCAATTTTCATGGGCGCGGTCCTATGCACCGTTGGCTGGCGTGCGCAACTTGCGGCCGAAAACGCCTTTCGGCTTCCGCGCGTCGTAGGCGCCCTGCTTCATGCCTTGACCTGGCTTGCGGTGATCGCCCTCCCCACGTGGCTCATTATTGGGACGCTGGCCAGCAGTCTTCAGCCCCTCATTGCCCGCTGGCGCAGCGGCGGACCCCTGGTGAACGTCCCCCCGCAACTCGCGCATACCCCTTTGGTTGGGCCCTGGCTCGCTCAACATCTGCACCGATTCAATGCGAAGGTTCTTTTGCACTACTTAGGCCACCACTCCGATCTCGTCAGTGCGAGCTTAGGCCACGTATGGATCTTTGTCCTCCACACCCTGATCGCCTCACTTGTGGTTTTTTCGTTCGCCTTACGCGGTGAACGAGTCGCATCGGAACTGAGCTGGATGGCGCAATCCCTTTGGGGGCCCAGAGGGCAACAGGTCTTGACGATCGCCGCCCAATCGGCGCGTGCCGTCATGTTCGGCATCATAGGCGTGGGACTCGTCGAGGGGCTCTTGATCGGGGGGAGTTATGGCATCGCCGGCATGCCGGTCTGGCCCAGCTGGCTTGTGGCCACGATCCTACTATCGGCCGTTCCCTTTGGGGCCGGGGCGGTACTGGCCATCGTGTGCGGCTGGCTTATGGTAACAGGCCACGTCTTGGCGGGAGTGCTTACGGCGATCTGGGGTACGAGCGTCATTACCGCCGCCGACCTCGTTCTCCGGCCTCTGGTCACAGGTAAGGAAAGTGCGGTGCCGTTTATCGCGCTGTTACTGAGCATTCTCGGGGGCGCCAAGGTCTTCGGTCTTGTTGGTGTCATAGCGGGGCCCCTGCTTTTGATGCTTGCGACCTCCCTCTGGCAGTCCTGGTTTCGCGAACCCGCGATCCACCCTAACGGCTGACCACGGCCCGGAAGACCGGCGCCAACACGAACCGCAAATGGCCATGGGCGGTCTTTAACGCCTGATACACAGACTCGGGATCAGGGCCGCGCGCAAAGATAAAACCTAAGTAACTCGCCCCTTCCGGCAGCGGCACAAGCTCCTGACCTTCACGGGCATCAATCACGATTTCGACTATCCCTGGAACCCGATCGGCCTGCGTGAGCCCCTCGACCCTTTTTAGTATCCCGAGGGCGGGAATCGGAATCATCAGAACCCCGGCCGCCTCGTCCTTTGGCGCCCTAGGCGCTAGGGGTGCCCCGAGGGCATGAGCTACGACCACGTCTTCGAGCGAATAGCCGGTCCCAAAGCGGAGCAAACGTCCGCACAGGCCGCCAATCGTACGAGCGGCGATCTCGATGATCCATACCCCCTCGGCGTTCACCCGGCATTCGGCGTGGATGGGGCCTTCCCGCAAGCCGTAGGCTGCGGCTCCCCGTTCGACTTCGCGGCGCACGGCCTCGGCCACCGTGGGCTCAAGCCGGGATGGGGTAATATAGTAGGTCTCCTCGAAGAACGGGCCGTTCAGGGGCTCTGGCTTATCGAAAATTGCTAGCGTTTGTAGCGCCCCACGGACCAAAAGACCCTCGAGGGCTAGCTCAAATCCAGCGATAAACTGCTCCACCAAGGCCAAATGCCCCAAACCCTGTTCGGCATGGGTCAGAATCCCCCGCAGGCGCATGAGGGCTTGGCGTAATCCCGGCTCATCATCGACCCGCATGACCCCGCGGCTACCGGCCAGGGCAATAGGCTTTAGGACTAGCGGATAAGGGAGATCGGAAAGCGCCAAAAGCCCCTCATCGAGCGCCAACACTCGGTGCCAAGGGACGCGCACCTGGGCCTTCTCAAGGGCCGCGCGCGCCCAATCCTTGCGCCGCGCGATTTTGAGAGATAGCGGGGGATTACCGGGCAGGCCCAACAACGGCGCGAGCGCGCCGGCGATCTCGGCGCCCTTATCATCAAGCCCGAGAATCGCCTGGAAAGGGCCATTGCGCGCCATTTCCTCACGCAGCCGTTCCCGGCAGGCCGCAAGATCGTGAAACGGTAGCCGCAGGCCCGGCAGGCCGGAACTGACGAGATTCGAAGAGCCGTCACTCGCCAGGACCACATCAGCCTGTCTTTGCGCGGCCTCAAGGAAAGGCACCGTCCGGTAACTTCCGAACGGTGCCATAATGAGAAGGCGAGGTCTTGTTAGTGGGAGCCGCACCCGCCGCCGCCACCACCACCACACCCTCCGCAGGCACCGCCACCGCCGGACCGCGCGAAGACATTGCGGAACAGGAACCGGGCCTCGCCGTCCTCGCTGTAGTCGATTTCGGCACCATCGAGATAGCTCAAGGCCACGGCGTCAACAAAAATGCGTAGCCCCTGGGCTTGCCAGACGGCGTCCCGTTCACCTTGGCTTTCGGCCATCACCATGCCGTAGGTCAGTCCGCTACAACCGCCCCCTGAGACAAAAACGCGCACCCCTATGACACCATCGGCGGCCGCCTGGGAGACGATCTCGGTCAGCTTTTCGCGAGCGGATTCAGTCACATGGATCTCGTCTGCCAGTAGGGCCGGGAAACGGGACTGCGTGTTCTCTACTCTCATCTCTTGGGGCATAGCAACCTCCGGACGAAAACCGCAGTATAGCCCGATCGCCCGCGCAACGTAAGGCACCTTCCTTAAGAGCCCCAGGCTCCCTTATACTGATGCCCTTATGGCTTGTAGGAGAACGATCTTGCACATGGTTCAATGTCGGGTACTGAAACGCAGCGCCCCGGGTCTCGATCGCCCCCCTTATCCGGGCGAACTCGGGCAACGCATCTTTGAAGAGGTCTCAAAGGAAGCGTGGCTTCAGTGGCTCGATCAACTCTCGGTGCTCATGAACGACCACCACCTGAACACCGCTGACCCCGAGGCCCTTGAGGATATCGAAGGCATGATGCGCGCCTTCTTTTTTGAGGGACAGGCACCAGTCTTAAAGGCCGCCGGCAGTAAAAAGTAATCTGGGGAGAAGGGCTGGCCGCGCAGTCGCCCCGCTTGGTCGGCCTAAAGGGCCCACCCGATCAGACGCCTTGCGCACCTTGTAGCCACCTTCTAGTATCGCAAAAAGCGGTGCTGAGCACGTCAGCGACCGGTCGTGAAAGGCTTCGGTAAGGCCGCGCCTGCTAGGCCTGCTCCAGCACGACAAAGGCCACCGCATACTCCTCTTCGTCGCTTAACGTCACATGCATCGCCCCCACCTTAAGCTTGCGAGCGAAGGCCTGCGCATCGCCTTTCAGCACCAGGCGCGGCTGCCCCAAGGCAGTGTGCGCGACGGTGATGTCGCGCAGCGCGAAGGCGCCCCGAAAGCCCGTGCCCAAGGCCTTGGCGGTCGCCTCTTTCACGGCAAAACGCTTGGCCAGAAAGTGCGCGGGCCGGGCCGCGGTTGCGAACTCCTGGTGCTCGTCCGGACTCAAAATCCGTGCGGCGTAGCGGCTGCCGAACCGGCGCAAGCCCGCGCTTAAGCGGGCGACGCGCACGATGTCCGTCCCGATGCCCACGATCACAGCGGTTGTGCCGCCGCCACCATCAGGCGCTTCATCTCGGTGACCGCAGGACCGAGTCCGGTAAACACCGCGCGGGCAATGATCGCATGCCCAATATTGAGTTCGCGTATGCCGGGAATCGCTGCAATAGCCGAGACATTGTGGTAATGAAGACCGTGGCCGGCATGGACCCGCAGACCAAGCGCTTGCGCCTCTTTCACGGCCGCTACGATCCGGCCATACTCGCGCTCCTGCGCTACCCCCGTCGCGTCGGCATAAGTGCCGGTATGAAGCTCAACGACCGGCGCGCCGGTGCGGCACGCGGCCTCAATTTGACGCGGCTCCGGGTCAATAAAAAGTGACACCCGCACCGCTGCTGCCGCCAGCATCCGGCAAGCCGCGGCCACCTGCGCCTCGTGCGCCACGACGTCGAGTCCCCCTTCGGTTGTGAGCTCCTGACGGCGCTCGGGCACCAGGCAGCAATCGGCCGGCTTATACCGAACGGCGATCGCAATCATCTCGTCTGTGACCGCCATCTCGAGATTCATGCGGGTCGTCAGGATATCGCTCAGTAAGGCCACATCCCGTTCCTTTATGTGCCGCCGATCCTCGCGCAAATGCAAGGTGATGGCATCAGCCCCGGCTTGTTCTGCCATCAAGGCCGCTTGAATGGGATCGGGATAGCGGGTGCCGCGCGCGGCCCGCAGGGTTGCCACGTGGTCAATGTTGACGCCAAGCTTCATGCGATCTCGCGCATACTGCGAAAGAGGTTGCGGGTATGCAGGGGCTTGCCGCCGAGGAGCCGCGCCAGAACGGTGCGCAAAAGCCCTTTTGCTTCGCGTAGCTGGTCGGGATCGCTCAGATCTTCTTTGGCAAGCGCTATCAAGGTACTCCCCATGACACCCACGCCTTCATTGAGCGAGGCGCTCTCGATCGCACCCTCTTCCAGGATGTAGCGATAGCGACCAGCCGGCCGTATCGGCTCCCCGCTTTGCGGGTCATGACTGAGACCCAAACCGTAACCGAGAGACGCAAGCAGCCGTTTTTCGAATATCCGTAGCGCCGCCTCTTGGCAGCCACTCGCAGACAACGTACGCAACACCGTTTCATAGGCCTCGTACAGCTCGCCATGGGCCTCGTGGCGATGGAGAAGCCGCAACACCAATTCGTTCACATAAAAGGCACACCAAACCGCGTTGCCCTGCATTTCGATCGCGCCCTCAAGCGCCTCGGCCTGCGTAAGCGTGCCGAGCTCGCCGCGCGCGGACCATCCGAGGCGCAAAGGCTGAAAGGGTCTGAGATGAGCCCCAGCAAAACTCTTGCCCGGACGGCGGACACCACGGGCCACAAGTCCCACGCGCCCAAATGCAAACGAGAAGACCTCGAGCAAAACGCTGGTTTCGCCGTAGGGGTAACGATGCAGAACAAATCCGCGCTCGTCTTCGGTACGCATTGACTAATTGTCGCCCGCGTACCCCAAACTCCGCAAGGCCCGCAAATCATCGGACCATCCACTGCGTACCTTAACCCACAGTCCGAGATAGATCTTCTGGCCTAGGTGGCGTTCAATCTCACGCCGCGCGGCCGTGCCCACGGCCTTAAGCCCGGCCCCACCTTGGCCTACCAAAATGGCCTTCTGGCCCTCTTTCTCGACGTAAATAACACCCTCGATCCGGATGACCTTCTTGTCGACCTTGAAGGTCTCGATATCGACAGTCGTCACATAGGGTATCTCTTGCGAAAACCGCCGACAGACCTGCTCACGGACAAACTCGGCGACCAGAAACCGGTCGCTGCGGTCGCTTAACTGGTCGCTCGGGTAAAGCGCCTCGCGCTTGGGAAGCTGGCTTGCGATAATCCTCTCGAGCGCCTCGACGTTCGTTCCATCGCGTGCCGACAAGGGCACAATCTCGGCGAACGCGCCGCGCGCGGCAAGCGTTGCTATCAGCGGAAGCAAGGCGTCTTTTTGCGCGAGGCGATCGACCTTATTGAGTGCCAGGACCACCGGGCGGCCGTGGAGATGGTCGCCGATAAACGTGAGGACCCGCTCGTCGTCTTCCTGAAAGCGTGGACACGCGGCCACAAACACCAGACAATCCGCCTCCTCCACCCCTTGCGCCACCGCGCGATCCATATGCTGAGCCAAGGCCCCCTTGCCACCCCATACAAGTCCCGGGGTATCCAGGTACAGGAACTGGGCCTCTTCCGTGGTCTTGATCCCGAGGATGCGATGGCGCGTCGTCTGGGGCTTGGGTGAGGTAATGACGAGCTTATGTCCGAGCAGGCGATTAATCAGAGTCGACTTGCCGACGTTGGGCCGGCCGAAGATCGCGATGGAGCCGCTGCGAAAGTCGCTCATGACCGGCAGAGGCGTCTTAAGGCCAAACGAGCCGCCTCTTGCTCGGCGTAGCGACGCGTCGATCCCGCACCTTGCGTTGCTTCCTTCAAGCCCGGCACGTGGCAGGCCACCTTAAAGTATTGTTCATGATCCTGTCCGCTAATGCCAAGAAGTTCATATTGTGGCAATTCCAAACCGCGCCCCTGCAGGAACTCCTGCAAAAGCGTCTTTGCGTCCTTTGCTTGGGCATGGGCATCGATGCCGGCCAAGCGGGACGCGAAAAGTTCCATCAAAATCCGCCGCGCCTCATGGTAGCCGCCGTCTTGGTATAAGGCGCCTACCACCGCCTCGAAGCCGTCGGCAAGGATCGAGTCGCGATCAAAACCCCCACTCTTCAACTCGCCCGGACCAAGCCGTAGCACATCGCCAAGCCCGATCTCGCGCGCCACCAGAGCCAAGGTCTCGGCGCGCACGAGCCGTACCCGCAAC
>JAJYPQ010000176.1 GCA_021795255.1 Pseudomonadota bacterium | reverse complement strand
ATGTTAGAGAGTGTTTCTTGAGAGAGGGAGGTATGATGGTCGCTTTATTCTCAGATGAGTGGTTGGCCCATTTTAAGGACGAATGGAATCGTGACGCTGAGCTGTCGGGGGCGTTGGCTAAGATAGGGTTTTCTTCTGTTATTGCGTACGGATTTGAGGGAGATAGTCCACCACGCGCCGTAGTCCAGGTGGACAACGGCCTCATCACCGCAGTAGGCCATGGCAGGCCAGATCGAGTGAATTGGGATTTACGCGCCAGCGCCGAGAATTGGGAAGAGTTGATTTCTAATAAGCTCGGAGCCGCGGGCTTGAGTCTCGCTTACGCGACGCGGCGACTTAGGTTCAAATCAGGAGATTACGGGGCCATGATTAAGGACCCGCGTATGGCGCGTCCCTTTATAAAGAGCTTTGTTGTTATGGGTCGCGCGGCTCACGTAGAACAGAGTGCTCTTGCTGGCTTTTAAGGGAGGGGCGACCATCGTATGGTTTCATGTCGGACACGGCTGGGGGTTGACGCGAGCCCCCTTTCATTCCCCAGTGTCCGCTCGCAAACCGATCGGATAGGGACGCCAGGGCCCACCACAAACGCGGTCGGCGCGACCGCACGGACCCCATGCCCTCATCCCAGGCAAACTGACTGCATCCGGCGCCAAGTGACCGATACGGGCCCCTTCGCGAGCACGCCCCGAAGCGCGATGCCCCTCGACATAAGGATTGCGTCTTTATCGGAGTATTGACCTCTATGGACCTTGATTGGGTTTCTCACCATCCTAAGCCGAAGCAGCCCTAGTCGTGCGGCCTGATGACAAAAGCCTGCTGGGCATTGAGTTCTTGCATCAATTCAGTCGCGAACTCGACATCGAGAAATTTTTCCATATCGCGGCCGAAGGGGTCGCCGACCTCCTCGGCGGCGATGGGGCGGCCCTCATTGTTAAAGAAGAGCCGGCTTTACTTCGCTACCGCTTCTTTCGTGGGCTGCCCGAGCGCTACAAACACCTCACGGTATACGCCTTTAGTGATCACCTCGGGGTAGCGGGTGCGGCCTTACATGCACGTCAAGCGATCTTTGTGCCCGATTACCCGCAGAGCCCCTACGCCCTTCCCGAATACATAGAAGCGGGCCTCAAGGCGAGCCTCTGTAGTCCGGTCATGGCCAATGGCGAAGTCTTAGCGGTACTGGCTGTTTCCTGGTTTACAACGCCCGCCACGCTCCCCGATACCGCCGACTACCGAATGCTCGAAATCATATCGGATTTCGTGGGGGCGGCCCTGCATCGCGCGCGCATCGAGCGCCGCCTACACGATTTGGCGATGCATGACCCGTTAACAGGTACTGCTAACCGTACTCTTTTTTTTGATCGGTTAGAGCATGCCATGACGATGGCGCTCCGCCGCGAGCGTTTGCTCGCGGTGGTCGTGTTTGATATTGATAACTTTAAGATGATCAATGATCAATTTGGACACGCCATAGGCGATAGCCTTCTGGTCGAAGTCCGCACCCGCGTGCACGACCTCATCCGCGCCGGCGACACCCTCGCGCGCCTGGGGGGCGACGAGTTTGCGCTCATACTTGAAGACATACGCTGCTATCGAGAGATAGAGAACGTTATCGAACGGGTTCGCCAAAGCCTACGTATTCGGTGGGGCTCCCAGACTACGCATATTGCCGTAAGCGTGAGTTTGGGGGTGACTGTTTTCCCTATCGATGAGGCCGACGGGCAAACTTTACTCCATAATGCCGATGCCGCGATGTATGAAGCCAAACGCGCGGGTGGCAACCAAGGCCTATTTTTTAGCGACAGCATGGCACTTTTGCATACCCACGAAAACGATCTCCTAATAGAGTTCCGGACTGCCATTGATAACAACGAGATGGTGCTTTATTTTCAGCCCATTGTCGAACTGGCAACGGGCACAATCGTTTCGGCCGAAGCCTTGCTGCGCTGGCAACACCCGACCTTGGGCTTACTAACCCCTGACCGGTTTATGCCTGCTCTTGAGCATGCGTATAATAGCCTCAAGCTGGATCAGTGGGTCGTGTCACAAGCCATCCGCATCCTCGCCCACTGGCAAGAGCAGGGCCTATGGGCCCGGCTCCACATCAATCTGTCAGCCTCTTCTGTCGACAACCACCGTTTTTGCGAAATACTGCGCCGCGCCTTAGCGGCGTCTCCCAAGGCGGTTGATCCCCGTTACCTCGGGATCGAGTTGGTCGAATGGAGCACCATCCGCGACATTGAATCCGCACATAGTCTTATTCTAGACTGTAAGGCCCTCGGCGTTTCCGTGGCGCTCGATGATTTTGGGACGGGCTACGCCTCGCTACAGCATTTGCGCTTACTGCCGATCGACAGCATCAAAATCGATCGCAGCTTTGTCGCGGGCCTTGCAACGGAGGCATCCGACCGCATCCTTGTTCACAGCATGGTCAGCGCCGCGCAGGCCTTTGGTATTGAAGCGGTGGCAGAAGGCGTGGAGTCCGAAGAACAAAAGAACTTACTTCTCGCGATGGGATGCGTATTGGGGCAAGGTTATTTCTTCGCGAAGCCGATGCCCGAAGACCAATTATGGAAGGGGCGTACTTCACCCAAAGAGGTGTGATCGCGCTCTTATCGTGAACGGACACACGGAAACGACCAGGCTACGATCATCATCCGATTTCCGACGCCGCCTACGTATTTTAGCCATCGTGACGTAGCGCCCAGGCGATGCGGGGCGAGCCTACTCGCCCCTTGTGGTTGTTGGTGATGCGCTGGATCGCTTGCCAAAGGCCCTCGTTGGCCTCCGTCCGGGGCGGGGTGGGACGGTCCCGCCATTCATAATAGCCACTGCGGGAAACGGACAGCAGGTCGCACATGAGCGCAATCGCATGCTGGCCTTCGTGGCGTCGGATCAGGGCGTACTTCACTTCGACTGTCTCGCGCGCCGTACGCCGAGGCTTTTTTTAAAAAGGTGTTCTCCTCTTCCAGGCGCGCCCTATCTCGCGCAAGGGGCCACCTCGGCCTCCTTCAACCGCTGTGCTTCGGTGACCGTGCCCTCTATCTGGCGCTTGCGCCGCCAGGCAGTGATTTGCGTCTCGGCGATTCCGAGATCCTGAGCCACCACGGCCACCCCATCCCGCTCAGTACGCCTCAGGGCTTGGTCCTTGAATTCGTCATTGGTACGCTTCCGAGTCGTTTTCTCGGTTGGCTTCTTCGCTTTCATTCGTTCACCCAAGGTCGAGACTGTATTCTCTTAACCGAGTGTTCGGGAGACCGGGGAAGGATCACCGAACGGCTGGCGCTTATCTTGCGACGCGCGTTTGCAAAATTCCTCCGAGGACGAACCTCTCCGGTCGCCTTATTGGTGACCGGAGAGGGGGGAATGAGAGCGGTCAACTGCCGTTTTTAGGATAATAGCTCACGCGATGTACGCGGGGTTATGTTGCCTTCCGATTCCAAAGGTCAGTGGTTCTAATCCACTCGGGCGCACCAACTCCCTGAAGTTCCATCGGTTTCTTCTTGGTCGACCGACTGCTGAGAGCGTGTGCGCGTGGCGTCCCGAGAGCACGTAAGGGCAAGGCCGTCCAGGACGGCACATCGTTCAAGCGTCGGCTGAAATGCTCGATCGGAACCCAGGGACCGAAAGCACAAGTCCGGGCCCGTCATTTTCGTGCCTCGCATTTACGATGTAAGCGGGACGCTGATATCCGGAAACGAACGCAGCACTCTGCCGTCCATGGTTACGAGCGTCGTCCCCAATCTCATGGCCAACGCAACGAACTCGCAATCGTATGCGGAACACTCGCTATCGCGTACCAGTTCCAAAACAGTCCGCGAGTCCACTTCGTGCTCGCCGTCTCTGAGCAGGTCCTCCGCCTCACCCTGGAGGGCGAGCGCCTGACCGAAGACTAGTTGCCCACGTCTCAAGTACCCAGCAAGGATGTTCCGAAACTCACTGCGCCAAAGAATGGGCGCCCTCCAATCGGGCTCTCGCGCCAGCAAGGCCTCGGCCGCTACCGTGAATTCCCCGGGGAGATACAGATACGCCACCACGTTCGAGTCCACAACAATCACGAACGGCCTTGCTCCTTCAGCGCATCAATGTCACGGACATCAAACTGAGTCCCCAATCCTGCCCGCAACTGCCGGGCCCGGGCCAACCGATCACTAGAGGTCATTTTGGTCGGTATGAGCACGGTCTCAAGGCACACTATGGCCTCGCTGTTCAAGCTTCGGCGATGCGCTTGCGCCGCTGTTTTCAGTCGACCGTACACCTCGTCGGGAATATTTTTCAAGGTTAACGTCGTAGGCATTGTACCTCCAACCATTACGACACCACAATGGTTTCATTATACAGGACGCACGGCTTGCCTGCCAACCCACGGGTTAACTGCTTTCACATCCGGCGTGTTCGACCGCCATCGGGCTGCAGGAAAACGCGGACAATCTAAACAATAGCCCCCGCAATATACGCACGGTTATTCTGCATTCCGATTCCATTCGCTCTTGGCCTCAGGAGTCAAAAACAGGGGCTATTCTGTAATTTACCTTTACAGAATATGGTATGTAACACTATAATACAGATCCGAGTCTGTATACTGTATTTACCACCTGTGGTGTGTTTTATTGCAAGAATCTGGAGTCAAATATGGACCATTCAATCAAGGCGCTTACCCAGTTTCCACCGATACTCAAGGCGTTTCGCAAGAAGAGTGGACTGTCTCAGGCGGATATGGCTGAGAAGCTCGGGATTACGCAGCAAAGCTACGCCTACTTTGAGTCAAACCCGGTAAAGGCGTCCCTTGAGCGGGTGTTTCTGGTTTTGCGGCTGCTCGGGGTTGACCTAGTGTTGTCCCAGTCTACGTCTGTGGTCCGCAAGGTGCCTGCTGCAACATTCGCTAAAGTCACCGGTCAACGGCCAAAGGAAGTCATCGTGTCCGTGGAGAAAACTAAGCCTGCCGCCACTAACAAATTGGTCCGTGTGGTCACGCGGCGGAAGAAGGAGGCTTGGTAGAAATGGGGCGCCGGAGTCATTCGCGGCGTTTGAACATCTGGATGAACGGCGTCCTCGTTGGCTATTGGGAGGTGAGCCGAAACAGCTCGCAGCTTGGGTATTTCGATGCGTGGCTGGAAGACGAGCAGGGACGGCCATTATCCTTGTCGCTCCCGTTCTTGCCGGGTAATGCAATCTGCCAGGGCCCTATCGTCACAGATTATTTCGACAACCTGTTGCCGGACAGCGATGCTATCCGCCGTCGTCTGGCCCGCCGCCATTCTGCGGACAGCACGTCGGTATTCGACCTCCTGGCCAAGCTTGGCCGGGATTGCGTGGGTGCCATTCAGCTACTTCCAGAAGACGAGGAGCCTTCGGATATTTATGAAATCAATGGCCAAGCCCTAAATGAAGCTGGTGTTGCCGCTTGGCTCCGAAGTGCAACGGCGGTCGAAGGAATCGGTCATCATCATGATAATGGCGATCTGCGTATCTCCATTGCGGGGGCGCAAGAAAAGACCGCTTTTCTGCTCCAGGATGGGAAGTGGTGTCTGCCTACGGGCAGTACGCCCACCACACACATCTTCAAGCTTCCCCTGGGCCTCGTTGGCCAAATGCGGGCCGATATGCGGACCTCAGTGGAAAACGAATGGCTCTGCTCGAAGATCATGGAGGCCTTTAAGATTCCGGTGGCGCACTGCGATATAGGGTCTTTCGAGGACCAGAAGGCGCTCGTGGTCGAGCGCTTTGACCGGGCCTTGGCAAGCGATGCGAGCTGGATCATCCGGTTGCCACAGGAAGACATGTGCCAGGCCATGGGAATATCTCCATTACACAAGTACCAGGCGGATGGCGGGCCGGGTATCGCCACAATCATGGACTTGCTGCTGGGCTCCGAGGATGCGAGTAGCGATCGCCGACACTTCTTCAAAACGCAGCTCATATTCTGGCTACTGGCAGCTCCTGATGGACACGCGAAAAACTATAGTCTCGCGATTCTCGCTGGCGGACGGTATCGGGCGACGCCCATCTACGACATATTGTCGGCCCACCCCGTTATAGGGCATGGGGCGCACCAGCTGTCGCCACAGAAGGCCAAAATGGCTATGGCGGTGAGGGGGAGGTCGAATCATTACCGTTTCGCGGAGATTCGTCGGCGCCATTGGATCGAGCAGGCCAAGCAGATCGGCCTTGCCCAGACCGAAGCAGAACAGTTGATCAAGGAGGTTCTCGCTTCGACAATGAACATCATTCGCGAGGTCGAACCGCTTATTCCCAACGACTTCCCTACGGATATAGCCGGGGCGATCTTCAGCGGAATGCGCGATCAATGCTCGAAACTCGAGGTAGACCGTTGAGCCAAGTTAAGTTTTGTAGGCTGGCAGACAGCATTTCGATGCCGAGCTGCCGTTTAAATGGCCCGATGGGCGATCTCTTGAATGGCGGCCGCAGTTCATAGCGGTGGCCCCATTAGTACATGCCTAGGACTGCTTTTGGCCGAGGAGCATCGCAGGCTATGTGGCACGCTTTACCATCATATTACGGAAAAGAGCTGAAAATGTGCCAGCCGCCCTTTCCTATACGCTAGCACACCACCTCGAGCCCCTTGCGCTCAATCAGGCTGAGAAGCTTCAGCGATGGACCGCTCGGCTTCTTGTCGCCGACTTCCCACTTACGCACGGTCGACACACTCGTATCAGCGCGGCAGCCAGCACAGTTTGGCTCACATGAAGAGTCTTCCGCAGCGCCCGAATCCTTTCCGCGTCGTATTCTGGAATAGGCTCCCTACACAGGATGTCATAGTTCCGCATCGCGCGCTTGTCGAGAAATCCGAGACGATGCAGGTCACTTGCCGTCTCATGAACGGCCTCGAAAATTCGGCTTCGAGCCTTAGATTTAATGGTCATGACAAATCTCCTGTAGCGAACCGTCTTCGGCCGCCTCCTTTAGTTGCCGAGCCGCTCTAGCCAGAAACTCAGCAGCAATATCTTGTAGGGCCCCGAGTTCTTCCGAATCAATATTCGCGCCCACTCTTCTCAACGCCAAAGACGTAGAACCACCGGTCGCCCTTGTTCGTCGCGATGAGGGTTCGTGCTCCACCACACCTCTAGCAAGCGCAAGGGGGATTGCGCGGACAAGTGCTCAGGACATGGTCCACCCTGACGAAGACGTGAGCCATAGGAACACGGACGGGAAGCCATTGCCGTCGCTTAAGGTTTTATGATCCCTTTTGCGTCTCAGGCACGATGGCGACGCCCGCGGCAATGGCGGCGCCATGAAGCCTTTTGTCTAAGGTGGCAAGTGGCAACTCGCGCCTTAGCGCAAGCTCGAGGTAGGCCGCGTCGTACAACGTCAGCCCATGGACCTTTGCAAGATCTAACGTAGTCGACCAGGCAGCCGCGTCGGTCTGATGGTCAACGGTCTCCGGCAACAGACGCAAATCTGGTAGAAGTTCACTCATTTCCTGGATGGTGATGCGACCACGCCGCGTGGCGACAAGCAGGGCATTGCAGACCTCCAGCGCCCAATGGGCGGGGACACAAATACCCTCGCCCAACAATCGCTCACGTACCCGATTGGCGGATTCAGCGTCTTCATCGCGCAGATACCAGGCCA
>JAJYPQ010000007.1 GCA_021795255.1 Pseudomonadota bacterium | reverse complement strand
CAAGCGTGCTGACCTGATGGTCATTCAGCTGTAGGCTGTAGGAACGCATCTCCGCTAACGGGAGCAACATGGGGATGGCAGGATGCCTGCGCACCCGAGGCCCCATCGCATGAGGCCCCATCATGGGACCACCTCGGCCTCCGGGCGGCATGGGTCTATGCAACGGCATGGCCAAGGCCGTGCCGCTAAAGCATACCAGACCGATCACAGCGAGAAACTGCCGAAATCTAGACATAAAAAGCTCCTTACGTGAGGAAAAGAAAGGCAGAGAAATCGCCATCATTGTGCCTAACTAGCCTAACGCTTGGGCCTCCCTAAAGGTGTAGCTTTTTGCAACGAAGATCGGGGTGCCTGTGTAGCTTCAGCGGCTTCCAGACAATACGTGAGCGTCCGTATGAGAGACTTTGATCTGCTGGAGCCGGCCTGCAACGGGGACAAAGTCCCTGAGCAAACACGAACATCGACGGTTTACAGCAGAGCAGAAGCTTGAGGTACTCCGAGAGGCCGACCAGCCCGGTGTCACGATGAGCGCGGTCTGCCGCCGGCGTGGCCTGGCGCCCTCGGTATTTTATCGGTGGCGGGCCGTGGCCCAGGGCGGCTCGGCGGTGGCGCTGAAGCGCGACGCACAGCGGACGCCGCGCAAGGATGACCCCGAGGCGCGCCATAAGACGGAGATCGAGCGCATGCGCGCTGTGATCGCCGAGATCACAGCGGAGAACCGGGAGCTGAAAAAAAGATCTGAGGTGGGGCGATTGATCCCGAGCGTCGGCGGAGACGAAGGCGGCAGTGATGGCAATCGGTGTGTTGACCAAGAAGCGTTCGGGCTGGAGCGTCCAGCGGACGCTCCAGCCCTCGGAGTGCCGCGCCGCGTGTATGACGCAGGGGGGCCGCGAGCGTCTGGAGGATCGGTCCGGCAAACCCTGCCGGGTCACCGAGGTGCTGCCCGAGGAGCGTACGGCGATCTGCGCGTTCGCCCTGCCATACCCAAAGATCGGCTATCGGAAGCTCATGGGGATGAGGGTGGATGCGGGCGTCGCCTGTGTTGGGGAGAGCACCGTGTACCGGGTTTTGAGTGAGGCCGACCTCTTATCCCGCGGGAAGCGGTCGAGCCAGTCGAGCAGGAGTACAATTTCCGGCCGACCCGACCAAACCCGCAATGGCACACGGACGTGATGTACGTCTGGGTGGCGGCCCGCCGCACCTTCCGGCTCCGCTTTATCGACGCCTACAGCCGCTATATCGGGCACCACAGGCTCTTGATGAGCTGAGACGGCAAGTCCGTGGCAGTCGAGCGGCAGGCGGCGCTCGACGCGGTTCAGGAGGCTACACCTTGCGTCCTCCACGACCATGGGGGCGAGTTCATCAACCGCGATGTCGCGGCCGTGATCAAGGCCCACAACCGGATCGAGATCAAGACGAAACCACGGCACCCAGAATCGAACGGCATCGTCGAGCGTTTCCATGGGACCGTGCGCGCTGATAGCGATAACGACTACGGCGCCAACTATCGGGAGGCCGAAGCTATCATCAAGGACTTGGTGACGTATTACAACGAAGAGCGATGACATCGCGACTCTGGGTTATATGACGCCGGCCGCCTGGCATCGTGGACAGCCAGATCACGTTCGAGAGGAGCGTGCCAGGCGACTTGCTGCGGCCTGTATGCCTCGGAAAATGACCAACCAGCAGCGATTGACTGAGGCACCCTAAGCACCCAAATGCCTCCCTTCTTGGCTCAGGCATTTTGTCCAGGTTGACGTGAAGCGCGACATGGGGGGGACCGGAACTCCCGCTTCAGCCCCGATGGCGAACAGGCCTTCGCCGAGTACATTCCGCTGCGTATGAAGCTTGGTAACTTCGCAAACGCGCGCTCGGTTCGCAATGCCTTGGACAGGGCCCGCCTCCGTCAGGCCAATCGCTTATTCGCGAGCAAGACCCAACACCTAACGAAGGTTGACCTCATGACCTTGGAGGCCGAGGACATCATGAGAAGCTGTGTGTTTCAAGACGACAGACCGGAGACCAAGAGACCCAGCGCTAGGTAACGTACGCAGAAAGGGACGGGGCCTAGCTAGCGCAACAAGAGGTCATCAAGCCAACGCTTCTTGTCCGCGGGTGCCGCCCAACTCGCCTCTATACTGTTACGTCCCAAACGCGCCCAAGTCGGGATGTCGAAATCAAAAGCCGCTTGCACGGCTCGTATATTATCGTTCATATACCCCCCAAAATAGGCTGGATCATCGCTATTTACAGTAACCTTGACCCCGGCATCCAGTAACTGCGGAAGCACATGGTCAGCCATCGTCGGATAGACGCACAAGCGCACATTCGACAGCGGACAGACCGTGAGCGCGACTCCCTCATCGGCCAGCCGATGCAAAACCCGCGGGTCTTCCACAGCGCGCACGCCGTGATCGATACGGACCACCTTCAGAAGATCTAGCGCCTCAGTAATATACGAGGGCGGCCCCTCCTCACCGGCATGCGCCACGCCGGGCTTGCCCAAAGCCCGCACTCGGGCAAAGGCCCGCTCGAACTTGCGTGGGGGATGGTCGCGCTCGGAGGAATCGAGACCGAACCCATCGATACTATCTAAAAACGGCTCAGAGGCCGCAAGCGTGGAGAGGGCATCTTCCTCGCTTAAGTGCCGGAGAAAACACAGGATCAGGCGTGTCGTGATGCCCCACCTTTTCTCCGCCTCACGACGTCCGGCATTGAGACCCTCCATAACCGCCGCGAGCGGTATTCCGCGTACCGTATGGGTCTGGGGATCGAAAAATATTTCCGCGTGCACGACATGGTCGGCATGCGCGCGCGCAAGATAGGCCAACATGAGGTCCGAAAAGTCCTCAGGGGTCCTCAAAGCGTCGGCGCAGGCATAATAGAGATCGAGAAATGACTGGAGGTCGGTAAAATCCTTGGCGGCCCGCAAGGCCTCTTCATCCCGAAAAGGTAAGATCAAGCGGTTACGACGAGCCAAAGCAAAGGCGAGATCGGGTTCAAGAGTCCCTTCGATGTGGACATGGAGCTCGGCTTTTGGCATCCGGCACGCGAAATCGACAGCCGACATGGGCGCTAAAGACATGATTTCCCCGGCACAAGGGCCTCTTAATAGTTGGGGCCCATAATGCCTACTCTCCCCACGCCAGATCAAGCCGAGTCTCGTGCTCAGGTCACCTGCCCACAAAGACCCGAGCCCAGCCCCCAAGGACGGCTCAGGGTCATTTCACGGCGAGAACGGTCCCTTGCGACTCCGTCTCGCGCCGACCCCTCCCCGGCCCTGACGCCCTTCACCGCGCCGACCCGCCTCCAACCACACGCCTCGCCCCGCTCACCAGGACGGGAATCGCTACTTTCCGTACCGGGCCTGGCAAGTCCAAGGGCTTAACCAGCATCTTAACAGCAGACTGAAAGGGATAGTGGCGCGCCATGAGATCGCGAATACGATTACGATACTGGGTAAAATCGTTCCGCTCGAAGGGCCTTTCCGGAGCATGGACTAACGACACGTTCCGGACCGCCAAATAGGCGTCCTCGCTATCGACCTCAGCGACCCGCCGCCATAACTCTCGCGCCACCCGCCAGCGCGAATGCCGCTCACGTTTTTGATACTGCCGATAAAAATGATAGAAGCCTTTGTAATGCCCTACCTCGTCGTTGCGTATATGTTCAGCCACCTGAGCCAATACCGGCTCGGGGCTGGCGTTGCGCAGCATGGCGTAAAAGCTCGATGTGCCGGTCTCTACCACGCAGCGGGCGGCCATCTCAAGCGTCCGCGTCGGACCCAAGAGCGCCGTCTGACAATACGGGGCATAATCGGCCCGAAAACCCTCGAAGCCACGCTCCCAATCGAAATTCGGCCAGACGCACGAGACATAACGGCGCAGCGCCGCTCCGTGCTGCATCTCTTCAGGTTCCCATTTATGCGCAATCCATTCGCAGGCTTCGTCGTCCCCAGAGTAGTAGGTGGCTAGATTCGCGGCGTAGAGATCTGAGAGAATCTCTACGAACGACGACGCCGCTACAAGGTAAAACCAGTCTGTGTTGTCGACGATCGCGCGACGATCAATGCTTTCATAAGGGATATCGCCTAAAGACCAACGCGGGTAGTGGGATTTCTGGGTACGCACCATAAGTCTTTTCGCTCCTCTCCCCCCACTCCCGGCCGCGGAGCCCGGGGCAGCGCGTCCTAAGGCAAGGTTGAGATAACTGATCGTCGTAACGGGCGATAGGATAAAAGCCCGGACGGGTTTAGTATAAATAAACGCTGAGGGAGACCGCTAGTGCACCGCGTTTCTGGCACTAACCCCTATAACTTAATATAAGAGCAAGAACTGCGCCTTTCAAAGGAGACCCGCATGACCGCACAAGAGACCGGCGTCGGCACACACATCCCTGCCGTCATAGGCCCAAAAACCGATGCAGCCGTGCTCGCAGGCGGCTGCTTTTGGTGCCTTGAAGCCGTGTTTCGCGAACTCGATGGAATCCTCAAAGTTGAGCCGGGTTACTGTGGCGGAACGAAAGAAACCGCCGACTATCGACAGGTCTGCACCGGGGGCACGGACCACGCGGAAGCGGTACGCATCGAGTTCGACCAGAACAAGATTAGCTACGAAGATTTACTGAAGGTATTTTTTTCGGTCGCTCATGATCCGACCCAAAAGGACCGTCAAGGGAACGATAGGGGCCGCCAATACCGCTCGGCCATATTTTACAGGAACCCGGATCAAAAGCACATTGCGGACGATGTCATTGAGAAATTGACCGATGACCGCGTTTTCAACGACTCGATCGTGACCGAGGTCGTACCGCTACAAGTCTTCTACCCGGCGGAGACCTATCACCACAATTACGCGGCCTGCCACCCCGACCAGCCGTATATCGCGCATGTTTCTACGCCGAAGGTCGAGAAGCTGCGGCGCTACTTCGTGCACATGTTGCGCGCCGATGTGGTTTCCTAGAGGCGCCCATTATGGACTATACAACAGATGGTCGACGGTCGGCCTCAGGCTATGACCTAAATCCACTGCCCGCAGCGGAGCGTGAGCTGCGTATTCAAGGCTTGAGTGCCGAAGAGCGCCGCGTGCTTCTGGCCGCTGGCACGGAAGCACCCTTTTGTGGCGGCCTTTTAGACGAACATGGCCCGGGGGTCTTTGCCTGCCGGCTCTGTGAGATCCCGCTCTTTCGCTCGGCCGACAAATTCGAATCGGGAACCGGGTGGCCCAGCTTCACGCGCCCGTTCGATCCCGAGCATGTGCGGCAAATTCGCGATACGAGCCACGGCATGGTTAGGACCGAGATTCGTTGCGCCCGTTGCGACAGTCATCTCGGCCACGTTTTCCCAGACGGGCCCGCCCCTAGCGGGGAACGGCATTGCCTCAATTCAGCAGCGCTCCGATTCATTCCGGAAGCCGGCGGTACGACGGCCTCCTCTACCCCAACCTAAAGACGCGCTATCGGAAATCGTCGTCGCCGCACAAGACACTAGTAAGACGAGGGCGTGACCTCGTCCACGCCGCATTCCCGGCACCAGCTCCGAAACGCCCCATAGGACCCCAAAGGTCGCATAGGACAGGCGCCCTCCTCACCCTACACTGAGGCGCTGTTTTTCCCGAGCGGTGGCCAATGTCGGCTTATGTGAATAAGGTCAAAATGGGCGCCCGGGCGGACGGCGATACACAGACCCCCTGGTTGCTCCGCGGCAAATGGGACCTCACCGGCATGAAATACGGCTGCGACCTCGCTGGCATTGGCGCCATACCTCTGGACAGGACCGCGGTCATACCTTGCCTTTACCCCCTCAAACGCCGTAGAACGTTTCATCCCGACTACAGAAGGCCTATCGCGAGGCGGCGCTCGTCCCGGGCAAGTGGCCTTAGTGGCAGGAGACATTCCGCGATGCGGCTCCTGCCGCTTCGGCCCGGTCATGGGCGCTGGGGCGCTTCTCGCGCCTTATTCTCACTCTACCGACAAAGACAGGCTATGTTATGCCGGCCGACAGGTGTCGCTACAGCACTTATGCCGACATCCGTCGATGCCACCCAGCGCGTGGCCGCCTAAGACCATGACCGTCACCCGCCCTGAGTTCCGTAACGGAGCCACCCTCCCGGGCCGCGGACTTGGGGTAGCCTTGGGTACTCAGGCCTGCCCACGCCATGTAATCCGGCGGCTACGCCCCAATAAGAGGCTTTTTGTTTTGCCGGGCGGACAAAAACTTGCTGACCCAGTCCTTGGCACGGCCGCTGCCCGACGCCCGGCTCACAGCCACGTCACACTCAAAATACCGTCCGCCTCTACCGTCAGAGGCCACTCTTTGCCGCGTATCAAGCTATCCACAAAAACCACCGGGCGCGATCCGCGGCTAGCTCATCTCGGACTTTTGACGACCTTGACCAGGAACGATATCTATCAACGGCACTTATCTTGCTACCGCAAACATAGAGCAGCGCCATTCTCGGCACCGAACACGGCTTGTGGCCCTCGCCATCCGCGCAACGCGTTTCCCCTGCGGGCGCCCCCATCGCTTGCCATGCTCGCCTCGACGCCTTTGGAAGTCGCGGTGTCGCAGTTTGCAGTCATTATCACGAAACACTGACACGAGGACCGAATATTTACCCTCACACTCCTTATCTCATAGAGAGGCGCCCGTTATGATCACAGGACTTCTTTTAGTTGCCGGACGGAGCCAACGATTCGGCACTCCTAAACTCCTTCATCGCCTCACGGACGGCGCGCCGCTCGCAGTCCACAGCGCTTGTTGCTTACGGGACGCGGTGGATCGCGCGGTGGCAGTGGTTCGACCTGATGACACAGCAGTAGCCACTTTATTGCGGCAACAGGGATTTGAGGTGTTCTGTTGCCCGGACTCGAAGGCTGGCGAAGGAGCGAGTCTTGCCTTTGGGGTGCGTGTTACCGGCGGCTCTACCGGTTGGCTCGTAGCTCTCGCCGATCGGCCCTATATCGAGCCCTCTACCGCGCAAGCCGTAGCCGATAAGCTGCGGTCCGGCGCCCTCATCGTGGCCCCATCTGTTGATGGTCGGCACAGCCATCCCATCGGCTTTGGGCGCGCCCTCGGTCCACAACTCGCGACCTTGACCGGCGGCGAAAGCGTTTTTGCGTTTGTCAAAGCCCGCCGCCACCTCTTCACCCCAGTCGCCTGTTCTGATAGCGGAGTGCTGGCCCATGTCGACCTCCTCCCAAATGATGTGCGGGTAGGTTCGAAGACAGCCATCTCCAACCCACCACCAGAAGGGCCCACGTGTTAATGGGCCCATCCGGCGAAATGCACTACTAGGACGCGCCTTGGCTGATTAAGATGGGCGTACATGGTCGTGCTGATTGAGAAACGAGGACTCTTTTATGGTGACTAGACGCAATCTTTTGAAACAAGTCGGGGCCGCGGCCGTCGGGGCCGCTATCGCAGGGACTGCAAGCGCGCGCGTCGCCGCTCCTCAAAGCCTTGAAATAGGGTCGGCGGGAAGCCTGCACGCGCTCACCGACGCCTTGGCCCGGGCTCCGCGTAAACGCACCTTCAAAACCGTCCCCATGATTCTCACACACCCCAGCGAATGGGATAGCGAGGCGCTGGATCTCCTCTTACACTATCGCGCGGCACCGAAGCAGGTGTGGGACAACACCGCTCTTGCGAGCCCCTGGCTCAATCTGATGCGCAATGCGATGAACACCCAGATCTGGTCTTTCCATCACGCAAATTTTCTGTGCGTCTCGGCCACGCACGGCTCGGCCCATCTCGCGCTCTACGATGCGTTTATTTGGGACAAATACCAATTGAGCAAACTGACAAAGGGGAAATTTAACCACAACCCCTTCATCGGTACACCTAAGGCCGCTCACGCGGACGCCAAAAACTACGAGGACGCCGAGGGGGTATTTTCCCCGCACGACAACAGCATTACGGTCCTGCAAAGACGGGGCGCGGTTTTTCTTGCCTGTCACAACGAGGTGTGGGAACTCACTATGAAACTGCACCAGAAGGGCGTCAATCCCGACCACCTTGCCCACGATCGCATGGCGGCGGAATTCACGAATCACATCATTCCCGGGGCCGTCCTTACCCCGGGTATCGTCGGGACCCTACCGGAGCTCGAGCTCGCGGGCTTTCAATACGCGAAATAGGCGGTGAGTCCAGTCAGGAATCTAGGAGGGCTGGCGGGAATCGCTCGCACGACCCTCCTGGACCGCTTCGAGAAGGGGGCAGAAACACGCGCCGTCCCCGCTCTGCTTGTGGCAATCCTCGACGAGTGTCTTCAGAATCGTCTCGAGCGATTGTAGTGTTTGCATCTTGGCATGCAAAAGCCCGATCTTATCTTCGGCCAGGCGTTGAACCTCACCGCAAGTCGCCGGATCGTCCGCCTTCAAGACGAGCATTTCCTGGACTTCTTGCAAGGTAAAGCCCAACGACTGGGCCTGTTTGATAAATTGCAGGCGCTCTAAGGTCCGCTGTGGGTACCGACGCATACCGGAAACCGGCCTCTGGGGTTGTTCGATAAGCCCTCGACGTTCATAAAACCGAATGGTCTCAACCGAGACCGCGCAAGCCCCCGCGAGCTGACCTATCGTAAGACTAGGTGCCTGATGACGGCTTCTCTCCATGATATCGATCCTTTATGGCGTTCCAGTCGGCCCAGATAGGCCTGGCCTGCTCCGCCACCCGCGATAGATCCTTCCCTTATTGTGGACGCCGGACCCCTGCGCGACAAGCTAAACGGCAAAAGCCGCCCGAACTGCTGTGGCCAGTGCTCGGCTAAACCGAAGCGCACCCGTCCTCAGAGAGGCTGGGCCTGAAGCCGCTTCACCAAGGGTATCAGCTTGCGCTTGAGCTTGTCGTAGCTGATCGGCCCGACGAACTTATGTACGATAACGCCGCCCTTATTTACAACGAAGGTCTCAGGAACGCCGTAGATACCCCAGTTGATCGCGGTCATGCCGCGCTTATCGGTTACAATCGTCGAATACGGGTCGCCAAACACATCCAGGTAGTGGCGCAGACCGGCCGGGGTGTCTTTGTAGTCCACGCCCACTAAATCCACTAAATGGAGCGCACGCAAGCGCATCAGGGTTGGCATCTCCTGCTTGCAGGTGACGCACCAAGAAGCAAAGACATTGAGCAGCACCACGTGGCCGTTCAGATCGGCGTTGCTGAGCTTGACCTTGGGTGCGGAGGCGAGCGGCAAAGAAAAGCGCGGCATCGGTTTGCCAATCAAAGGCGAGGGAATGTAGGTCGGATTCAAAAACAGGCCGCGCCCTAGAACCCACGCGATCAATATGAAAATCGCGACCGGAATCAAAAACTTTTTCACGACTGCGCCTTAGCCTTCATCGCCATCGAGTGCTTCAGCTCAGCCTCGACGTCCGGAGGCATGTAATTCGCTCCGTGCTTCGCGAGCACCTGGCGGGCCATAAATACCGAGGAACCGACCAGTTGCCCTTGGACCACCACCCCCTGACCCTGGCGAAAAAGGTCGGGAAGAATGCCGGTATAATGAACGACTAAACTGTGGCGAAGATCGGTGACGGTAAACGTCGTCTTCAAGCCGTTCTTTTTGATGCTGCCCTTTTTGACAAGGCCACCCAAGCGGAATATCCCGTGCTGGGGCGCCTTACCTTCCAGTACTTGCGTCGGAGAATAAAAGAAAACGAGGTTGTGGCGAAACGCGGTGAGCACCAGCCATGTGGCGATGCTCACCCCGGTCAGCCCAATTAACACAAATGCGAGCCGCTTATTTTGCTTTCTCACTCATCATCCTCCGCGCGGTCACCATCCCGACGCAAGGTCCGCCGCACCTTTCGGTTACGGATTACGGGTTGGACCGCATTCACTAAAACCACGAGGGCGGCAAAACCATAGGCGCTCCACACGTAAAAAGCAAACCCGCCCATCGCCAGAAACTGGGAGAACGTCATCGCTTCAACCCAATCAGTTTCCGGACCCAGTCGGCCCGCTGCTCACGTATCAAGATCTCGGTCCGCACGCGCACAAGAAGCATGGTCAAGTAGAAAAATAAAAAGGCAAACGACATGATGATGAGGGGTATCAACATCGTAATGTAAATCTTGGGCTGACTCGTCAAGGTCAGGGAGGCGGGCTGATGTAGGGTATGCCACCAGTACACGGAATAGTGAATAATGGGGATATTCACGACGCCCACGATCGCAAGAATCGCGCTCGCATGGGCGGCGCGGCGCGGGTCGTCAATACTCGCCTGAAGCGCCATATAACCGACATACAGAAAAAACAGGATCAATTCCGATGTGAGCCGTGCGTCCCACACCCACCACGTACCCCACATAGGCTTGCCCCATAGGGAACCGGTTACGAGCGCCGTCAACGTGAAAGATGCGCCGAGCGGCGCCGTAGCCTTAGCCAACATGTCTGCCAAGCGCACATTCCAGATATACCCGGTCGCGGCAAAACTCGCCATGATCACATAGGCCATCATGGACATCCAGGCGTTCGGGACATGCACGAACATGATCCGATACGCGTCGCCCTGCTGGTAGTCCGGCGGCGCCCAATAGAGGCCCAGATACAGACCCACCACAAAAAGCAGCGCGGTCACCCCCGCAAACCAAGGCACGAGGCGTCCCGCGAGTCGGTAAAACCGCTTGGGCGCACCATATTTATGAATAAACTTAATCAATCGAGAGACACCCGCAAAGCTGCCGAACTCGCCCACGGAGCAAAACTCAAAACTACCGCCAGAAACGCCCCCAATAACGACAAGTGGGCCACCGAGGCGAAGCCTTGTCCGGCCGACGCCGCGACAGCCTCCGCACCGAAAATCAAAACTGGAGTATACAGTGGCAGCACCAGTAGGGAAACCAAGACCCCGCCACCACGCACGCCGAGCGTCAGCGCGGCCGGCACGGCCCCGATCAGGCTTAAAATCGGCGTCCCTAAAAGGAGCGAAGCCACGAGCGTTCCGATGGCCTTCGTCGGCAAGGCCATTTGCACCGCCAAAAGCGGCGACAAAAGAGCGAGCGGCAAACCGGTGAGAACCCAATGGGCTGCAATCTTTGCAAATACCAAAGCCGACAGCGGGTAGGGACTCATAAGAAGCTGCTCTAGGCTGCCATCGTGATAATCGCTCGCGAACAGATGGTTGAGCGACAAAGTCGTGGCCAGCAAGGCCGCCACCCACAGCACCCCCGGCGCCATAAGCATGAGTTCGTGGCGCTCGGGACCCACCGCCAAGGGAAACAAAGTGGTCACGATCACAAAAAAGACCAGCGCCGTCATAACCTCGGTACTGCGTCGCCAGAACACCAGAAGTTCGCGGGTAAAAACGGCCGCCATGGCGGACAGCAGACCGCCCTTCACGACCGCACCTTACAGAACTGGGCCAAATCGAAATCGCGGATGCCCGGCAGTTCAAAGGCCTGGTGCGAAACAATCAGAGCGAGCCCACCCGCTGCCATATGTTCCCCGATAATGGACGATAAGCTAGCCACCGCCGCGACGTCCAAGGCCGTGAAAGGTTCGTCCAATATCCATAATGGCCGGCGCAACACCAGAAGTCGCGCCAATGCGAGACGACGCTTTTGCCCCTGAGACAGATGGCGCGCAGGCCGATCGACCAACTTCCCAAGTCCCACACGGTCGAGGGCCACCTTGACACCGAGCCCAGAATCCCGACCGCGCGCAAAGACCCGCACCGCCCTTTGCAAATTCTCGGACGCAGTCAAGTCTCCCTGAACGCCGTTCAGGTGTCCCACATAGGCCACCTCGGCCGCGAACTCCTCGGCCAAATCCGACGTGCGCGCGCCCCGCCAACGAACATCGCCGCGTAGCGGTCGCGACAGCCCACAGAGGGCGCGCAACAAGGTGGTCTTGCCAAGACCGTTGGGTCCTCGAACATGCAGCGCTTCGCCTGCGTCCAATCGCAGCGATAGGCCCGCAAAAAGCGTCCTATCCCCACGCGCGCACGCCAAGCCACGAACGGAAAAAAGCGGCTGGCTGCTCACGGCGCCTTAGGCTGAGCGGGTGTGCCCTTCGGGATGCCGACCCGCGGGCTTTGGCTGAGTTGCTGGCGGATTTTGGTAAGCGCCGTCTGGACCCCGGCCTGGGCCTTACTCCCCGGCGGCAATTCGGCCTCGAGCCTGCGCCAATAGGCGAGAGTCCGGTGGAGATGGTGGCGGTTGTAGGCGGCAAGCCCCAAAAACCATAAGGCATCCTGTTGTCTCGGATCACGCGCGTACAAACGTCGATAGAGCCGGTCCACTAAACCGGTCGTCTGACTCGGATGCGAGGTATACAAAAGCCACGCGTAATTGGCCATCACATTGAGATCGGTCGGCGCAAGCTTGTAGGCGTGGGCATAAGCGCGCCGTGCGCCCTTAAGGTTCCCGAGTACCACGTTAGCGCGCGCCAACTCAAGCCAACCCGTCGTGTCATGCGGATGCCTCACTAAATGGCGCTTCAACTTGGCTACCATACTCAGAACCATCGGCGGGAAACCATGCATCCCGGTCACACGACCCTTAGCGTTCAAGGTCGCGAAAGTCAGCAGAGCTGGCTTGTTCTGCCAGTAATCCATGCCTCCCGCCAATAAAGGCAGCCCGATCAAAAGCACGACCATCACAAGCCCACGGTGCCTGAGGGTCCGTGGGACCGGCTTTTCGGACGCCTGCTCGGCCTCCAGCATGCGCAAGGTTTGCGCGAGTTCGTACTCCAGGCGGCGCGTCTCGTCGCCCGCGACGGCCTCGTCGATGCGCCCATCGGCGCGGTCGGACTCGATCTCCTTAAGCTGTTTTAGGGTCTCGTCGCGAGCAAATTCCAACGCAATGTGATCCTCTTCAACGGCGGATCGGCCCCTTATCGGACGAGTCAGAAACCAAGCGGCAAACAGAACCAGAAATCCGGACAATACGACGATCACAAACATGACTACTCCTGACGCGTGAGAGCTTCAATCCGTGCGCGGTCTTCCACTCCCAATTCCGGCGCAGGCAAGGGCATGGGCGCCCGCGCCCGACGCCTCATCACCACGAGCGCGACTCCGCCGAAAACGGCAAAGAGCGCAAACGGCCAAATCCAAAGGATGGCGCCCAGCGGGTCAAACGGGGGCTTTAGCAGAATATAGTCGCCGTAACGCTTCACGAAGTAAGCGATGATTTGATGGGAACTCTCGCCGGCGCGCAATTTTTCGCGGATGAGCTTACGCATGTCGCGCGCGATACCGGCTTGCGAGACCGCCAGCGACTCGGCCTGACATACGGTACAGCGTAGCTTCTTTGCGATCACGATCTCGCGCCTGTGAAGCACGCTTTCATGAACGATCGTGGCACCGAAGGCCGGGGCTACGAGCAGGCAGAGACAACACCAAAAAAAAGCGTATCTCATGGGCGCGTCGACAAGGCCTCGGATCCGGCCAAGCCCTTCTTGCGGCGCCGCACACGATCACTTAAGGAAAACCCCACGCCTGAGAGCACGATACCACCCCCGAGCCAAATGAAATCGACAAGTGGGTTTATAAAGAGATGGATCTCCCACTTGCCGTGCTGGTGATTCCCGATGTCCACGTACACGTCGCGCAAAAGTGTCGAATTGACGCTCGGGCGCGTCACTTCCATGGGGCTCCCAAAGAACACCCGTTGTTCAGGACGCAACTGGGCCTCGTTATTGAGAACGGTGAGACGCCCCTGCACGGCGGTAAAATCAGCACCGCGTACGTTGCGGACGCCATCGAACCGAACCCGCTCATGGGCTAAATGCAGAATATCGCCTGGCGCCATCATGACAAGCTTGCTTTCCTTAAAAAGACCGGAGCCCACGAGTCCGATCGCCATGACCAAAATACCCGTGTGGACGATCATGCCCCCGTAGTGGCGCCTATTGCCAAACACGGTCTTGCTGAAAGCCCGCCCCAAAGACTCGCGGTGTTGCAGCTGGCGTTGCCGTACCGCGCGCCCCACATTGGCGATAATGGTGGTCGCCACAAAACCCACGAGACCAACCGCTACGGGTGCTGTCCAATACACTGGGCCAAAGGCGAAGGCCAGCACCGTTCCTAAGGCGATCCCGACCACGCTTGGTATCAGTAAGCGCCCACGGAGCTTCGGGAGGTTGGCCTTACGCCAGGAGACCAGTGGTCCGATACCCATGACGACCAACATCACGAGGAAAATGGGCACCATCACGAGATCGAAGTATGGGGGTCCCACGCTAATACGCGCGCCCGAGGCGGCCTGAAGAAACAAGGGATAAAGGGTCCCTAGAAGAACGCAGGCGCACGCAATGGTGAAAATCACGTTGTTCCAAATGAACATGGATTCACGCGACAAGGGCGAGATAAAGGACTCTTCGGCGCGCTGGTAGCCGCCTTTGATCAAGAAAAGACCGAAAGCTAATGTGAGCACGATGACCATAAAAGTCAGGAGATAGACGCCCTGACCGGGCGCCGCCGAGAAGGTGTGCACCGAGGCCAAAACGCCCGAGCGGACCAAAAAGGTCCCCAGCAGCGACAGTGAGAAGGTGGTGATGATCAAAAAGATATTCCAAGTGTGCAGCATGCGCCGACGTTCCTGCACCGAGATCGAATGGATCAAGGCCGTGCCCATGAGCCAAGGCATGAACGAGGCGTTCTCGACCGGATCCCAGCCCCAGTAGCCGCCCCACCCGAGTACATAGTATGACCACCAGGCCCCGAAAATAATGCCCGCGGTGAGAAACCCCCAGGCGATCAGGGCCCAGCGTCGGGTATGGCCGATCCATAGCTCGCTTTTCCAGTTGGTCAGCAAGGCGGCCATGGCGAAGGCGAAGGGAATCGAAAAACCGACATAACCCATATAGAGCATGGGCGGATGAATCACCATGCCGGGATCCTGCAGGAGCGGGTTCATATTTTGCCCCTGCGCCGGGATCGGAAAGACGCGAGTGAACGGATCGGACAAAAACAGCACAAGCCCATAGAAGCCCGCGATCAAGGCCCCTTGGACGGCCATGATGATAGCTAGGCGATCTGGATAACGCGAGCGGCCGTGGTAGCCAACGGCGGCGGTATAAGCGGTCATGATCCAGACCCACAAATACAAAGAACCGCGATGGCCACCCCACAGGGCCGCCACCTTATAAAAAATCGGCAGATGTGTATTGGAATTGTTAGCGACGTACAAGACCGAGAAATTATTGGTGAGAAACGAGTAGACGATGGTGACCGCACCAACTGTCGTCAATAAAAACACCAGGGGTGCTGCATTGACCGAAATCGTGCGCAGGCCAGGGGCCTTGAAAAACCGAGCGGCTATCGGCGCCAAGGCCTGAGTAATAGCCACAAAAAACGCGAGATAGGCGGCGAAATGCCCGAGCTCAATGAGATTTAGCGAGACGCTAGACTGCATGCTACACACCCCTCATAACGAAAAACGGGTAGGCCCTATAAGGCTCTAAAAGAGCGCCCCAGCGGTCGCTCGCCAGGGTATCGCAAACCGCGGTCTCCGTATAGTATGGGCCGGACAGAGATATTGACAAAAATGGTGAGTAAACCTGTGCATAAATACGGGGCTTACTTCGTTTCGCGGCCCCATCCCTTCACTTTTTTTGGATTGATCAGACTTTGAACACACAAGAGATCGCAAGTTCCGTAGCGCCCGGCCGTAGCGGGGCCTTTTTGCGGCGCATGGGCGCCAACACCTATGATGCCATCCTGCTCTTTACAGTATGGATCCTCGCGGCGGCGCCTTTCGCTATCTACTTCACGGTCGTCCTTCACGACCCGGGGAGCCGCGTCCTACAAACGATTTTGCATATCTACTTGCCGCTCGTCGGCTTCGCCTACTTCGGTTGGGCCTGGACACGCAAGGGCCAGACCTTCGGCATGCAGGCTTGGCGCCTCAAAATCTTCGCAACAAAAGGCCGCGTGGGCTTAGGTCGCGCACTTCTGCGGTACATGCTTGCGCTCACCTGGCTTGCGGCTTTAGTCGTGGGCTTTATGCTGCTCCTAAACGCCCACTACCTTCTGGCCCTCATCCCGTTTGTGGTCTTCGGCACCGCCTACCTCTGGATATTCTTTGACCCAGAGGCGCAGGCCCTACATGACCGGCTCAGTGGTACTCGCATCCTCTTCGTACCTAAATCAACCGACGCGCGCCAAAAGCCCGAGACCGATTCCCGTTAAGGCCACGGTCGGGGCACACGCCCCGACCAAGGGAGACCAGTGGTAAAGCAAGGTCATATCGCCGAATCCACGATTGAACACATAAAAGACGAGACCGAGAACGACCGCTAAAAATAGCCTAAAACCAAGGCCACCTTGACGCGAATGCCGAAACACAAAGGGCACGGCCAGCAAGACCATGGCCGCGGTCGTAAACGGGGCCATGATTTTGTACCAGAACACGAGTTCATAATGGGCCGTCGCCTGATGATTACGATGCAAATGGCGAATGTAGCGAAATAAGTTCAGCAGCGACAAGGCATGAGGATTGACCGCAAAAACCGAGAGCAAGGTCGGTGCGATCCCCTGCCAATAGCCATGCGCACTTGTCTTCACGATCAAGCGCGGGTGCTGAAAAAGAGTTTCGGAGACACTGTGTAATTGCCAACGTCCATGGCGATAGTGGCCGCTTGCCGCAAAGAATTCGCGGGCCAACCGTCCGTGATCGAAATCGTAAATGGTCACCCGAAGGATAGTGAGATCCGGCAATACTTCCCCGATATTCACAAAGCTCCGGCCCTCCTTCAGCCACAAGCCCTGAGCGTTTTCGACAGCACCCAGCCCCGCTTGCTGGGCCTGTTCGCGGCGCGCGATGGACGCGGCCTTGGGCCCCACGAAGTCGCCGAGAATAGCCGTCAAAAAACCCAGAACCAGAGCCGCCCTTAGGGCGGCGTAGGCAATGCGCCGGACGGATACCCCGGCCGCCCGCAAAGCGGTCAATTCTCCGTCCATAGCGAGCGACGAAAGACCCAAAGTAGACCCCACTAAGGCCGACATGGGAAAGAGCATCGATATCTTAGCGGGCAAGCCCAGGGCAAGGACCACAAAAACCTTATAGAGCCCGCCGTGCTGCGCGTGACCCAAGGAGGTCACGAGATCAAAAAACAAAAACAGCCCGACAAAGACACTCAGGACGAGCGCTGTGCTGAGAATCAACCGCTTGGCGATATAGGTGTAGATGAGACGCATCAGCGTAAGGCAAGCCGCGGCAAAAGCGTTTTCCCGCGTGCGCGGCGACTAAAAAGGGTTGCTGCCAGCAATAGAAAGATCACATGAACCCACCACAAACCAAGCCATATCGGCTCTTGACCACGGGCCAAGAGAGCATGGGCGATACTCAAGAGATTGGCGTAGCTAAAGTAAGCCAGAATGGCGGTAAAAAGCGGGGCGAAAGCCCCTTTCCGCGAATCCGTATAGGCGAATATCAAGGCCAGGGGTGCCAACACAAAAAGCGACAAGGGTTGCGCCAAGCGCCATTGCCATTCAGCGATGGCGCGCGGGTCGGCCGAGCGCAGCAAGGTGAGCGTTGGCACCTCGTCGCGCGTCAGATTGGCTGGGTTCGGAGCAAAAGGCCTACGCTTCATGCGCAAGGCATAGGTCCTGTAACGCAGGATACGATAATTCGCGCGGCCTGGGATCCCTTGATACCGCCGGCCATTTAACAGCACCAGGAAATGGGCACCGGTATGACGGTTCTTATATTCGTACCCGCGCTTTGCGATAAGAACCCCGCTTTTGCCGAACTGCGCACTACTCACAAAAATACCGTACAGGCGGCCGTTGTTGCCAACCCGTTCGACATAAAAAATAGCGCGCCCGTTGCGAGTATGATTGAAACGGCCCGGCACGATACCAGCGGCATAGGCCGAGGTATTCTCAAGCTTGATCTTATGGAGCAGTAAGGCCGCCATGGGCGCGAGATAAAAGGCGATGGCGCTCACCAAAGCCGCGACCACGCTAATCCAAACAAACGTCGGCCGCAGAAGCTGAGTGAGACCGACCCCACACGCCGCCAAAACCGTGACTTCGCTGTCCCGATACCACCGGGCCATGGTCAGCAGGAGGCCGATAAAGACCGTCAGAGGCAGAATCATGGCCAAATTCTTCAGGAGTTCAAGGCCCAATAGGCTAAAAACCACGTGTACGGGAAACTCGCCGCTGGCGGCTTCGCTCAGAAGCTTCACGAGGCTTACCACGAGATAAAGGGTCAGAAACGTGAGTGTAACGAGCAGCGTGGTCTGGGTCGCTTCGCGATAAAAGGCCTTATGTACGATCACGGCTTTTGCTGACGGCGTAAGCGGTTTATCATGCCGGGATTCGCGCCGTAGCGCTCACATGCCTTGGAACCGGGAAGAGACTCTGGAAACCTATGGAATATACATTCACCCAAGAAGCCCCTGAAAAGTTAGCGACCGACTGCCTCATCGTAGGGATCCATGAAAACGGCCTACTCTCCCGGGCCGCCGCCGCCCTAGACCAGCTCCTCGGCGGCGAAATTACGGCCATTGTGCAACGCGGCGACATTGAAGGCAAACCCGGACAGACACTTCCCTTATTGCGCCCCGTCGGTCAAACCCAAAGGGTCGTTCTCGTCGGCATGGGCTTACAAGGCGAATGCAAGGCCGCTCAGTTTAAAGAAGCGGTCGCTCGGGCGACACAGGTGGCCGCTGACCTGCATGTGAAGAATATCGGCTCTTTTCTGCCGGAGATCGCGATCAAGGACCGCAGCCCCGCCTGGGGCCTCGAACAAGCCATTGTCGCCACCGAAGACGCCCTCTACCGTTTTGATCGCCTGAAGACACGGACCCCGAAACGGCTCATGCCGCGCGCCTGTGCGTTCGCAGCACCGCAACTGTCGGAAGCGGACGCCAAGCAGGCGTTGGCCGCGGGACACGCCCTGGCCCGCGCCATCTCGTTCGCGAAAGACTTAGCGAACCTTCCCGGCAATATGTGCACCCCGTCTTATCTTGCAGACCAAGCGCAGGCCTTGGGGGCGCGCACCGGGATTACGGTCAGCGTACTTGAAGAATCGGATATGCAGACCCTCGGGATGGGCGCACTGCTAGCGGTGACGCGCGGGTCCCACGAACCCGCCAAACTCTTGGTCCTGGAATATCACGGAAACGGGGCAGCGCCCCCCATCGCCCTCGTGGGCAAAGGGGTCACGTTCGATTCCGGCGGCATATCAATCAAACCACCCGCTAACATGGATGAGATGAAGTTTGACATGTGCGGGGCGGCCACCGTGCTCGCTACGATCCAGGCAGCGGCCGAACTGAAGCTTCCCCTCAATATCGTCGGCCTCGTTCCGACCACGGAGAATATGCCGGGGGGCAGCGCCATCAAACCGGGCGACATCGTGACGAGCCTGTCCGGCCAAACGATCGAGATCCTGAATACCGACGCCGAGGGCCGCCTCATACTGTGCGACGCCCTCACCTATGCTGAGCGCTTCAAGCCGACTGCGGTAATCGACATCGCCACCCTAACCGGTGCCTGTGTGATCGCGCTCGGCGCGCAGGCCGGCGGGCTTTTGAGCAATAACGAGGCCCTGAGCCAGGAGCTCAGCAGCGCCGGCCAAACCGCGGCCGACCGGATGTGGCCGCTGCCTTTATGGGAGGAGTACCAAAAGCAACTGGATTCCAATTTCGCCGATATGGCCAATATCGGCGGACGCGAGGCGGGAACCATCACCGCCGCCTGCTTCCTGGCGCGGTTTACCGAAAACTACCCCTGGGCCCATTTGGATATTGCCGGAATTGCCTATAAGGGCGGCAAAGAAAAGGGCGCAACCGGGCGTCCCATTCCGTTACTGGTCGAATTTTTGCGGCGCCGCGCCCAGTCCGCATGACACGTGTCGACTTTTATCTTGGTTCTTCGGGAACCACACGCGACGTGCTCGCCTGCCGGTTGGCGGACACAGCCTACCGACATGGCCACACCGTTTTTTTGTGGGTCCCGGAGGAACGACTCATGGCCTTTGACGCCTTATTGTGGACGTTTTCCGACAATAGCTTCGTGCCGCACGGCTTCGCCGACTCAGGTGAGCCTGTGCTCATAGGACCCACATTGCCCGCAACGTGCGAGGTCCTGATTCCGCTCGCTGCCGATCCCCCGCCCGTGGCCAGCTCGAGGCGTATTCTCGAGGCCGTGGGCGACTCGCCTACGGAAAAAGAGCAATCGCGCGCCAGGTTCCGTTATTACCGCCAACAGGGCCTGAACCCGACGACCCACACCCTACCATGATGAGTACAAAACACGAGACCCTGCCCGAGATCCTAGCTGGCTTAAAGGCCTTGGTCGCAGATCTTCAAAACGCCAGCCGCCTCGGTGACGATGGCATCCCGGTCCTGACAGCGGCCATCGCCGCACCGACCCCGGCAGCCACGAGTCCACGGGTGATCGGGGCCTCCATTCCCACACTCAGTGCCGTGGTGGCCCGACCAGAACGCGAACAGCCACTCGATGGCTTCGAGGAGTCGCAGGCCCAGGGGCCCAGCGCGCGCGCTTGGGCCCGCGCTGTGATACGTCGGTTTGAGAACATCTGGAGCGAAACTGGGAACCCGCCGCTTGAGCCTGCTATGATCGCGGCGCTTGAGCGTGTCCTCGCTGAGGCGCATCAAAATCCACTGTGACACAACCGACATGACTGAAGATTCACCGACGCTTAGCAAAAGCTATGAACCGCAGATAATTGAGGAGGCCCTCTACAAGACCTGGGAGGCCATGGGGGCCTTTGCGCCGAGCGGCCAGGGGGGCGGCTACTGCATCATGATCCCCCCACCTAATGTTACAGGCAGCCTGCATATGGGGCACGCCTTCCAAGACACGATCATGGACGCTCTCACCCGCTACCATCGCATGTGCGGTGACGACACTTTATGGCAACCGGGCACAGACCACGCGGGTATTGCTACCCAAATGGTGGTCGAGCGCCAATTGGAGGCGCAGGGGACGAACCGAGTCGCACTCGGGCGCGAGCCGTTTCTCACCGCGGTGTGGGAATGGAAAGCCCGTTCGGGGGGGCGTATCAGCGAACAGCTGCGGCGGATGGGGGCATCGGTCGATTGGTCCCGCGAACGCTTCACGCTCGATGAGGGTCTGTCCAAGGCGGTCCGTGAGGTCTTCGTGCGCCTCTATGACGAGGGCTTGATCTACCGCGGAAAACGGCTCGTAAACTGGGACCCATCGCTAGAAACGGCGGTTTCCGACCTTGAGGTCACAGCCGAAGAAGAGGACGGATTCCTGTGGCATATCCGCTACCCCATCCGTAACGGGGACGCACTGATCGTAGCCACTACGCGTCCCGAAACCCTTCTCGGCGATGAAGCTATCGCCGTCCATCCCAACGACCCCCGCTACCAGAAATACATAGGGCAAATGGCAGCGCTTCCGCTCACGGGACGCGACATTCCCATCATTGGCGACGACTACGTGGACCCAAGCTTTGGTTCGGGCTGCGTCAAGATCACACCCGCGCACGACTTCAACGATTACGAAGTCGGGCTGCGGCATAAGCTGCCGTTAACCAATATCCTCGACCAGACGGCCCGTATCGATCTCCCGGGATCACCCTACCACGGCTTAGCTCGGGAAGAGGCGAGACGCCGGATCCTCAGTGATCTCGAGCGCCAAGGGCTGCTCGTTCGTACCGAACCGCACAAACTCAAGGTGCCGCGCGGCGAGCGCACCCGCGCAATCATTGAGCCCTGGCTGACAGACCAATGGTATGTACGAACCGAGGCCCTGGCCGAGCCCGCCGTGCAAGCGGTCAGAGACGGACGCATTCGTTTTGTCCCGGATAACTGGGATAAAACCTACTTCGAATGGATGCGCAACATCAAAGACTGGTGCATATCCCGCCAGATTTGGTGGGGCCATCGCATTCCCGCTTGGTACGACAAGGACGGGCGAATCTACGTCGGACGCGACGAGGAAGAAACACGGGTGCGTCATCGGCTCGGCCCGGAAATCGCCCTCCATCAAGACCCGGATGTGTTGGACACGTGGTTCTCATCGGCGTTATGGCCGTTTTCCACGCTCGGCTGGCCGCAAGCAGACGCAGCATTCTCGCGCTTCTACCCGACCAATGTCCTAGTAACGGGGTTTGACATCATTTTCTTCTGGGTCGCCCGCATGATCATGATGGGCCTCAAGTTCACAGGCGACGTCCCTTTCAAGGAAGTGTACGTCCACGGTTTGGTGTTGGACGCCAAGGGTCAGAAGATGTCGAAATCACGCGGGAACGTCATAGACCCGCTTGATCTGATTGACGGCATCAGTCTTGAGGATCTCATTACCAAGCGCACGAGCGGCCTCATGCAGCCTTCTAAGGCAAAGGAGATCCGTACCGCCACGGAACGGGAATATCCGAAGGGGATACCGGCCTACGGCACAGATGCCTTGCGCATGACGTTTGCGAGCCTCGCGACCCAGGGCCGCAATATCAATTTTGATTTAGCGCGCGTCGACGGCTATCGTAATTTCTGCAATAAGCTTTGGAATGCCGCGCGCTTCGTGCTCCTCAACACCGAAAACCACGACTGCGGAAACGAGGGGGCTTGTACGCTCGACATCGGCGACCGCTGGATTATTTCACGGCTCCAAGAAACCGAGCAGGCAGTCGAACAAGCATTCGCGAGCTACCGCTTCGATCTCGCCTCTCAAGCCCTGTACGGCTACATTTGGGACGAGTACTGCAGCTGGTATCTCGAGTGGTCAAAGACCGTGCTCGCCCACGCCGACGCCCTAAGTGCCCGCGGGACACGGCGCACCTTACTGCGTGTCCTTGAAACCGCGTTGCGTCTTTTGCACCCGCTCATGCCGTTCATCACCGAGGCCTTGTGGCAGAAAATTGCGCCGCTCTGTGGGCGTCAAGGCTCTACCATCATGCGCGCGCCCTATCCACACGCCGATCTTGCTCGCGTGGACCACCAAGCGGTCAGCGACATGACGGCCCTTATGGGTCTGATCAGTGCGGTTCGAACGATTCGTGGCGAAATGAATATCAGCCCGAGCGTCAAGATCCCGGTCTTGATCGCGGGCGCCGAGACATCGGCGGCTTTGCTTAAGACTCATGAAACCACCATAACCGCGCTCGCCCGGGTTTCTGACATCACCATCCTCGCGGCAGGTGTCAGCGCCCCGGAGTCAGCGGTCGCCTTGGTTGGTCCGTGGCGTGTCCTAGTCCCCCTCAAGGGGCTTATCGACAAAACCGCGGAGCTGCAACGCCTAGGCAAGGAGATCGAAAAAGTGGAACGGGAAATCGAGCGCGCGCAAGCCAAACTCGGCCGGGCCGACTTTATTGACCGGGCGCCGCCGGCCGTCGTCTCGGAGGAGCGCCGACGCCTCAAGGACTTCGAGGACCAGCTACAGAAATTGGCCGACCAGAAAAGCCGTATAAATCGACTAGCTGATTAGCCAGACCACGATCAGAGATCGCGGGCCAAGACTAGGGCGTCCTCGCGACCACGGCGCCCTGGGTAATAATTTTTGCGTAAGCCGATCTCGTTGAACCCAAGCTCCATATAAAGCGCGTAAGCAGCGCGATTCGAGCGCCGGACCTCCAATAACGCGACCCGGGCATGGCCCTTACGCGCCACGTCAAGGAGATGGAGCAACAGCTGGCGCCCAAAACCGCGGCGCTGATAGTGGGGGTGAATGCAGACGTTCAGGAGATGGCACTCGGCCGCCGCCACCGCCATCACCCCATGACCGGCAAAGCGCCCCCTATCCTCGAGCACTCGGCAGCAGTAACCCGCCCGCAAACAATCACGGAATATCCCTTCGGTCCACGGAAACTCATAGGCCAAGTGCTCCACCTGCAAAACAAACGGCAGATCTTCCCAGCGCATCGCACGTAAGCGCAGGGGCTGACTGCTCGCCACCCCTTTCTCCAGCGGTAAGGGCCAACGGCTCATCGCAGCAGCGTCCCGCGCGCCAGTTTCAGATCCGCCCACGCCGCGCCCTTGTCGGCCGGGCGCCTGAGGAGATAAGCGGGATGATAGGTCACGACCAGAGGCGTCCCGCGATAGTCATGGATGCGGCCACGGAGCCTGCTTAAGGGGGCCTCCGTCGCCAACAGACTTTGGGCCGCGAACCGGCCAAGCGCTACGATGATCCGAGGCCCCACCTGGGCCAGTTGCTCGGACAAAAAGGGCAAACAGGACTCCACTTCTAAGGGCTCTGGATCGCGATTGGCGGGCGGGCGGCATTTCAGAACGTTGGCGATAAAAACCTCTTCCCGAGTCAAGGCGAGCGCTCTCAACATAGCATCCAGAAGGCTGCCGGCGCGCCCAACGAAAGGCTGACCCTGCCTATCTTCTTCCGCCCCCGGCGCTTCGCCTATAAAGCACCAGGTGGCCCCCCGGGGCCCTACCCCAAAAACGGTCTGGGTACGCCCTTTATGCAGGGGACACCGGGTGCACTGGGCGACCGTATGCCTCAACTCCACCCACCCAGAAACGGCCTCATCGGGCGCGTTTACGTAAGGCTCGGCGCGGCGCTTCCACAGGGTGATGCCCATGGCGGTCAGAATGCTGTCGGTATCATTGCGGGTCATGGCTTCTAGTATAACCGGCGACCGCGATCCTTGGGTGAGAACGGCGCTAGGCGTTAAAGGAACGGCCCGAAAGCCTGATCTTTTGGGGCTAGCCGAGGCCCCGTATCATCCTTCGGCCATCTCCCTGGACGCTCGCAAGGCCAGGCTCTATGATCGGGGATTGCTCATCTTTTTACGCCACTGGAGGCCATGCCTGGCCAAGTCATCGCCCTGGTTTGTCTATATCCTCGAGTGCGTCAACGGCCGTCTCTACACCGGAATCACGATCGACATCGAGCGTCGGTTCAAACAACACAAGGAAGGCCGGGGCGCCATGTTTACCCGCCTTAATCGGCCACGTCATATGATCGGGGCCACAGTGTGCTTAGACCGCTCTGAAGCAAGCCGCCTAGAGGCGCAGGTCAAGACCCTATCGACCGCGCAAAAACGAAGCCTGGCCGCCGCTTGGCGCCAAGTCTACGTCCTACCGACGACGATCGCAGCCGTGCCAGCCGCGGCGACGCCCAAGGCTGTCGACGACACTTTTTAACGGTGCAAAAGACCCTCCGTTTTTCTAGCTGTCTATTTCAGCAGGTTGACTGCCCTAAGCGCTATTACGATAGTGGCGATGCGGCCTCTGGCCTGTCCCATGAAGGGGCATTGGAAGTCAATGGCATTACTACCATTAAGGTAGGAATCCTCCCATGCCCCCATGGTCTTTCACCCGCAGTGCATACGGGAGGGGATATGTGGAAAACGATACAATCCATAAGAGCAGCTGAGGGTCTCGGGCTTGTGATGCCCGAACACCTGGCGCAGTCGTATGATCGCTGTCGAATCCTGGACGTGTCTGAGCACCAGGAGCGCGTCCGCGACACGCTCCTGGACGGCGAGGCCAAAAATTTCCTACAGCAGCACGGGAGGCTTCTCACCTACGCAAAGCTTGTAATCGAGGAATACATGAACGACCTGAGGGGGAGTCATAACCTCTTTCTCTTAACACACCCAGAAGGGCGAATACTGGGCTTATGGTCGCATCCAGAGATCGTCTCGGCAGCCAACAATTTCGACCTGCGGCCAGGCACATCGCTTGCGGAAAACAGCGCTGGTACCAATGCGGTGGCCATGGCTCTTGCCACGCAAAGTCCGGTTGCCCTGAACGGACCGCAACATCTTTGTCGCATTTTTCACGACTGGTCGTGTGCGGCCGCCCCGGTCATCAGTTCCGATGGCGACCTCATTGGCTGTCTCGATATCTCAGCAACAGATGGGCCAGTCTCGGAAAAACTGGCGTTGGTGCGCTCTATTGCGCGCGAATTAGGACGTCTTGTGAGCAGTAAACGTCACATGCCCCACGGGGTGACACCCCGTCAACGCGAGGTCCTAGCGCTTTTCGCGCAAGGCGCGAGCTACAAAGAGATTGGAAAAGAGCTAAGAATATCGATAAAGACCGTGGAAGAGCACCTCGACGCGACGCGCAATAAGATGGGGACGAAGAGTCGCCGAGCCTGTATAAAAAAGGCTATGGAGCTGGGAATATTGTAAAAACAGAAAGGCTGTAGGCGGTAAAGAAATCGCGGCTATCGGACACTATCCGGTAGCCGCGACACCGTGCTCGCAATGATGTGTTGCACGTTTTCCGGGGTGCGCTCCAACTGTCCCCTGATTAGGATCATATCCGCATGCAATAACGGGGACCGAAAGGTCGCCACCACTTTGGGATAAACAATCACATTGGCCATGCCGGTCTCGTCTTCCAACACCAAGAAGACAAGACCTCGCGCTGACGTCGGCCGCTGCCTACTCATCACAAGGCCGGCCACCGATATCGATGCCCCCGATCTCATGCCCCTTAAGTTTGTGATGGGACTGACCGACGATCCGAGCTTTGATCTTATAAGAGCTACGGGGTGACCACGTAAGGAAAACCCCAGAACACGATAATCCGCTTCCACATCGGCCGCATAAGAACTGCGGCCTTGCCAAGCCTTCACTTCCTCGGGCTCCGGAAATAAGGTGACAGGTGCCTTAATGGCCATACTCTTCCATAAAGCCTCGGGGCGTGATCGAGACAGGCCTTGCAGCGCCCCCGCGCGCGCCAACGTCACCCCTTCGCCACGTGACAATCCAGCCTTTTCAGTCAGGGCGGCAAACGATGCCCGAGCGACGGGATCTCTATCCCCCAATCTCTGAGCACTTTTTCGGGATAAACCCTTTATGAGGTCAAGACCTAAGCGCACCGATCGTCCCTTATGGTCGAACTCGAGAATGCTTTCTGCGCGGCTATGGCGAATATCCGGTGGCAAAACCCGGACACCGTGCTGACGTGCATCGGCAATAAGCTGGCCAGGACTATAGAATCCCATGGGCTGGCTATTTAACAGCGCACAGAGATAGGCATCAGGGACATAACACTTAAGCCACGCACTGGCGTAAGCGAGAAGCGCAAAACTGGCCGAATGGGATTCGGGAAACCCATAAGCGCCAAAGCCGTGGATCTGTCGATAGAGTCCCTGCGCATAGTCGGCGCTGTAGCCGCGCGATCGCATCCCTTCGAGAAGGCGCTCCTTAAAGGCTGTCAGATCCCCCTCTCTTTTCCAGGCTGCCATGGCCCGCCGCAGTTCGTCCGCTTCGCCCGGAGAGAACCCCGCCGCGACGACCGCAAGTTTTATCACTTGCTCCTGAAAAAGTGGAATACCCAAGGTTCGGGACAAGACCGCCTCGACTTCGGGGCTCGGATAGGTAACCACCTCAAGACCTAGGCGTCGTCGCAAGTAGGGATGGACCATATGGCCCTGAATCGGTCCCGGACGCACCATCGCGATTTGAATCACAAGATCATAAAATGTTTGCGGCTTGAGCCGCGGCAAAAGCGCCATTTGCGCGCGCGATTCGATCTGAAAAACACCGACTGTGTCGGCCCCCGATATCATCCGGTAAACAGCCGTGTCCTCAGCCGGGATCTCATGAAGATCGCTTGGCCCCAATCCGTGTTCCGACATCAGATCAAAGGTTTTACGCAAGGCCGTCAACATGCCCAGACCCAAGCAATCCACCTTCATAATGCCCAGAGTATCGAGGTCATCCTTGTCCCACTGCAATACTGTGCGTTCCGGCATGGCCGCCTGCTCTACAGGGATGAGTCGCGTCAAGGGATTTTGCGACAACACCATACCGCCCGTATGTTGCGAAAGATGGCGCGGGCGGCCGATCAAATCATGAACCAACGCGATGAGTTGGCGCCAAAGCGTGGCTTGCACATCATAGCCATGCTCACTTAGGCGCTCGGCCAGAACATCAGCCCCTTCCCACCAACCGAGCAGGCCGGCCAGACGATCCACGAGCGCTGGCTCGCATCCGAGCGCCTTGGCTACATCGCGCAGCGCACTGCGAGTTCTATACGTTATGACGCTTGCTGTCATCGCCGAGAACTCGCGTCCGTAATGTGCATACAGATACTGGATCACCTCCTCCCGGCGACTATGCTCGAAGTCGATATCAATGTCCGGGGGCTCATTTCGCTCGCGCGACACAAATCTCTCGAACAATACCTGTAGCCGCGAGGGGTCCACAGCGGTGATACCTAGCGCGTAGCACACAACGGAATTAGCCGCCGACCCGCGCCCTTGGCAAAGAATCCGTCGAGATCGGGCAAACCGCACTAGATCATGGACTGTCAAAAAATAATCCGCGTAACGCAATTCCCCTATAAGGGCCAACTCATGCCGTGCCAGATCCTGTACCGACTTTGGCACGCCATGAGGATAGCGATCATCGAGTCCAGCGCGCGTAAGCTTAATCAACGTTCCCAAGGAATGCCTGGCGCTACGCGCCTGCCGGGGATATTCATACCGCATTTCGGCTAGCGAAAACTGGCATAAATCCGCTATCACGTCCGTCTCCCGCAACCACTCCTCGGGATAGATTGCGCTTAATCGCGATAGGTCCCGCAAGTGTCGCTCGCCATTTTGAAAAAGAGAGAACCCAGCCTTCGCAACAGATGTTTTTAAACGAATCGCGGTCACAGTATCTTGCAGCGCTCGCCGCGCGCGCTTGTGCATATGAACGTCACCGGAGGCGACAATTGGTCGATTCAACTGGAGAGACAAGCGGCCGAGTCGGGCCTTATGCGCCTGATCGTCGCCCGTCCTATGGAGCTCACCGCCTATCCAAAAGCGAGTCCCAAAGGATTCTGCGAGGGGTGATACCAATCCATCAAGGCCTGCGTCGCGACCTGGATACCAGATAAGAAGACAACCCGCGAGGTGCTCGACGTCGGCCACTGTGAGATCATAGCGGCCCTTCTCGAGCCTTCTGCCTTTGGTGATGAGGGCAGAAAGGTCCCCGTATCCTCGCTCATGGCAGGCCAACACCACGCATTTAACACCCTCCCTGACGGTGATTTCCGATCCTACTATAAGTTGTAAACCACACTCCTTTGCCGCCCTATAAGCATGCACGACGCCGGCAAGGGAGCATTCGTCGGTCAGGGCTAGGGCCCTATAGTCCAAGGATGCCGCCTGCCTCACCAGTTCTTGTGGCGAAGAGGCCCCTCGCAGAAAGCTGAAATGGCTCAAGCAATGCAGCTCGCTATAAGGCATTTACCCAAAATGTCCCTGCAAAAACCATTGACCATCCGGCAACCTAAAGATCCACAGGCGCTCGTTGTAGGTATTGACCGCCACGAAATACTCGCGCGATACAGGATCGTCCCACCAACCCGTTTCTAACCTCTCGGGATCCCCCACAAACCGTAAAGGACCAGAGAACTGGGGGATCTTGTCGACGACTTTCAGGGGATGCGGCGGATCGACCAGCCACAAGGGATGAGTGGCGCGACCATAGGCGGCCGGATAGGGGTATTCCGCGGGCGGCCACAAAACCTCTACCGCCGCCCTTTCTGGTCGATAATCCGGATACCAAGATACGATGCGTACCGATTCGTTTCCGAGACGGGCACGAAAACGATCTAGTAGCCCCTTAAAATCTCGGTCTCGCGACTCCTCTTCACGCCAAAACGATAAATTCCCTTCGGTGTTAGCCTCGAGGGGCGCCTCAAAAGATATCCATACAATCCCTGAATGCATCTTCCGCTGAGTGAGTCTTTCACGCACAAGCCTTGTAAACACAGCGGCATCTTTCTCGGGGCGAGAGAGCGTGAACTCTTCGGAAACAGACGTTCGGTCTTCGCATCCTATCGCTACGGTAAATTGTCTGACATGGGCGTCCCGTCGCCTCATAAAAACGGATAAGTTCGTCGCGATTCTCTTGATATAGAAAATAATCGCATCCTCCGTTTCTATCGGAAAAAGCAAGGGAATGCGACTTCTGAATACAAGTGGTGGAGCCCAATAGGTATTTATCTCCGGCCTCTCCCCCATCAGACTCTCTAGCATATGGACGACATCTAGACCGAATCTGCGCCTCAATCCAGCACGCGGTAAATCGAGTAATTCGCCTATTAGGGACAAACCGAGATCCACGCAAGCCTCGCAAACCGACTTCGGAAGCGACAAATATTCCCAAGGCAAAGACCGTATGGCAGGGCGCCACGCATCATCATGGGCCCACAGGGACCGAACACTGGAGCGGGCAAAGAGCCAGGCCCCCATAGCCGTGGGGGCCAAAGCCACATGGGCACGGCATCCGATATGTTGAAGGTGCCTTGCGACCTGGGAGACAAGCGTGCGCGCGTCCCCCAAAGGGCTCAAGTCATCGGTAAAACTCATCAATACGCCCGTGGGTTTTACGACGACGCGAGGAGTCAAGCCGTACGAAAAATCCGCCAAGTTCTCTAGTAGCACCTCCTCGGCCGCCTTGTCGCGTGTTCGTAATACCAAAGACGGACATAAGGCACAGGCCTGGACCGTCGACATGCCGGGGAAGAGGCCGTAGGCCTTGGCCTCATCATTGCAAGCTAGGAGCGATCTCTCCTCGACCACTCCAAAGGGAGTCGAGCACGCGGGAAATACCTCTAGCGGCAAGGCAGGAAACATGACAGAAAGCCATAACATACGGGCCTTTGTCCACTTAGAGCGTCACGACAAGCGGTGGCAGAGGACGTTTAGCCTTTTGTGAAACAATGATACGCAGGGCGTCCCGCATGGATTGCAGCACGAGGCGCAGATGTGACGGTTGGGACGCAGCGCTCTCCGGCAAAAAACAAAAGCTCCAGTGGCCGCCCTCGGATGCCCGTCGTTGCAGGCCCCGAAATTCCCCCTCCCGAATACCCGAGAACCAGCTGACGACGGCCCCGACAGAAGGACTGAGGAGTCCTTGGCTGACGGCCCACAACGCCTCTTTGTGGGTCCGTGGGTACGCCAGGAGTAAATGATCAAGAACCATGTTCTGGGCCATCAGGGCTGGTGCATAAGGCCTGTAGGGCGGAGCCACCCACAGCACGTAAGATTGTCGGCTCAAAGCCGACAACACGGGCATAAGTAAGCGCATCTCGCCAATACCCCTATGCTTAAGACGCAATTCCGTAAACACTCCGACAGGCCACCCGCCCCCCAAATATTGGTTCAGCGCGGGAAAACCGGTGGGCATGGCTGCAGCCTCAATCGGGGTCCATCCTCGACGGACCCCGATCTCCTCTAAGACCAGCGGGACGGGTCTCATGCGGCCCCCATGCCCTGGCGCAACACCCCTACCCCAATCCCCTCGATGGCTACGCCATCCTCAGGACGCAAAACAAGGGGCACATATGCCGGATTCTCCGGTAGCAACACCACCCGCTCCCCTTGCAGGCTTAATCGCTTGACGGTGACCTCATCTCCTAAGCGCGCCACAACGATTTGTCCATTGCGGGCCGTGGGGGTTTTATGGACCGCCAATAAATCCCCGTCCCGGATCCCAGCATCGCGCATACTCTCGCCTACGACCGTCAAAAAATAATCGGCCTTGGGCCGAAAAATGGTCGGATCGACGCGATGGTGGGCCGTAATATGGGCCTCTGCGAGAATCGGCTGACCCGCTGCTACTCGCCCTATGACCGGCATACCCTCCTCACGTCCTCCCGGCAAACGGATACCGCGCGAGGTCCCGGGCGTCAACACAATCGCCCCTTTACGCGCTAACGCGCGCACATGCTCTTCGGCGGCATTGATCGATCGATAACCGAGAGCGGCCGCAATTTCCGCGCGCGTGGGCGGACGCCCCATCGTATCAATGTACTCCCGGATCCAGTCCAGAATGTGTTGTTGGCGAGCTGTAAGAAATGACATACTGTTAATATATACAGTATTCGGGCCAAAAAAAAGGGGCGGCTTCCTTGCCACTCCCTTGCAGTAAAGAAGCACCTCTCGGCATCCTTACCGATAACGTCCTTGTGCCTACGGGCCATCCTGGCCTCACGCTTCCTGCCCTCGACATCCTGT
>JAJYPQ010000175.1 GCA_021795255.1 Pseudomonadota bacterium | reverse complement strand
CTTTGGAGCCAGAACATCCAATCCCCGCAAAACGCGTCCCCGCAAAAGTACGAGCGATGCTCTGACCTTTGATCGGGCCACGTGAGCATAGCAGCTAGAAGCGTTAAGTGGCCAGCCGCCCCCATCCGTCACGCTTGACTCCCGTTCTCGGCCATCACGGCAACGCCCTGCCTCCACCCCTCATGACCCGATTACGGGAACTGCGATATAGTGAGCGGATGCTGAAAACGCCCTACCGTAAAACCGCAGGCCACGCTCGTCGGAGACCGAGTCCTTGACGAGTGCCGTAGATCACGTCGTCGACCGTCTCCAAAGGCAAGCGCTACGCGCCGCGAGCTTGGGGATGTTTCTGGACGGCTTCGATATCAGCATCATGGCGATCGCGCTTTTACCCTTGCGCCTTGCGTGGCATCTCAGTCCCACGGCCATTGGCAGCCTTATGGCATCAGCGCTTGTCGGCTCGCTCGTGGGAGGGATCGTAGGCGGCCCCTTGGTGGATCGCTTCGGGCGCCGGGCCTTGCTCCTCCCCAACGTTGCCTTATACGCCCTTGGCGCCCTGGGAAGCGCTCTAAGCCCCAACCTTACCGCCTTATGGATGAGTCGTTTCGTTATTGGCCTTGGTGTCGGTATGGACTATCCGCTCGTCTCCACGGTGGTCGCCGAATACAGTTCCGAAGGCCAACGCGGCAGGGGCTTTGCCTGGATCAATATCGCCTGGTACGCGGGGGCCTTGGTCTCGACCCTGACGGGACTGGCCTTGCTCCCCATGGGGCCGGCCTCGTGGCGGTTTATGTTCGGGAGCGCGATCCTGCCCGCCCTCATATTGCTCTGGCTACGACGCCGCGTCCCCGAGTCGCCGCGCTGGCTTACGCGTCGCGGACAATATGAGGCGGCCACGGCAGCCTTGCGTCTCCTGCACCCGGGATGGGTCTCGGAACGAATCGCCGCTACCCTAAAGGAGTTCACAGGGACTGCTCGCCGTTGGCCCACCTTGCTCAAACCTTTTTGGCGTCGGCGCCTGGCGCTTAGCGTGGTACCGTGGTTTTGTCTTGACGTAGTGGGTCTTGGGATCGGACTCTACTTCCCGGTCGTCCTGCGCATGCAGGGGCTCGCCCACAACAATATAGTGGCCGCCGGCATTAACGCGATCTTTCTTCTGATCTCGACACTTGGAATCATCCTGGTCCTACCGCGTCTCGATCGCTGGGGCCGCATTCCCCTCCAAACCGGCGGGTTTGCGCTCATGACCATAGGCCTCCTGCTCTTTGCCCTGGGTATCAGCATTCACCACCCTTGGGACGTCTATATGGGCTCGGCCATATACTCCTTGGGCACCGGCATAGGTCCTGGGGTAACGGCCATGGCGCTCTCGGTTGAGATATTTCCAACGGAACTACGCGCCAGTGCGGGAGGCATCGCCACGGCCCTATCGCGCCTGGGCGCTGTACTGTCCGCGGTGATTTTTCCCGAGCTTGAGGCCGGCCTGGGTTTAACGGCCGTTCTTATCGCAATGGGTGCAGTCGCGTTGCTGGGCGCCTGGGTAACCCACCTCTATCCATTGGAGCCCGCCGGCAAAACGCTCGAGGCCATGGAAAGGGAAGAGACTCCGACGTAAGCGACTGCCATAAATGACGAGGACCAAGCAGAATCCCTTTCTCAAGGACCCATGAAACACTCAGAACACCGATGTCGGCGGAGGAGTCTTGGCTGCATAATCGCAGTCCTTTTGTTGGGGGTCGGGACCGGATGCGTAAAGCCCGGCCCCGCCATCAGGACGCAACGAACCCCGTTTCTTCCCCGCCACCCCTATACGCTCGGCATTGTGCGCGAAGGCTGGCACACCGCTATCATTTTGCCGGCCCGACAGCTTACGGGCCCACTCGCCTCGATTCGCCACATGATCCCGCAGGCCCCCTTCATCGGCATCGGCTGGGGCAATCGCCGCTATTATAGGGAGCGGCATCCAAGCCTGCTAACGGGCTTACGCGCCCTCTTTCCCTCCCGAAGCGTCCTCCATGTGACCGCGCGGTCGCACCAGGAGATCGACGTCCTCAGTCGGACCCGCCATCTCTACTGGATAGGCATCGCGGCACCCCGTTGGCATCGCCTCCAATCCTTTCTTCTGCGATCCTTTACTCGAGGACCACAGGGCGCATTCGTGATCGTGGGACCGAGAACCCGACATGGCGACTTCTTCGCATCATCCAAGACCTACGATGCCTGGCACACCTGCAATACCTGGACCGCCGAGGCCTTGCGGGTGATTGGGTTTCACGAGCAAACGCCCGTGCTCTTCGCAGAACAGGTCACAGCCTATCTCCATCCCTTCAAGGCTCAGCGGCGCTCGCCCAAAGTGGCGTCTCCCGCGCTGCCGCCGATCCCCCAGCGCCCCTAGAGAACCAGTGGAAGACCCGTCGCAGATCGTTTGCTTAAGCTTACAGCCGGACTAGGATCCGGCCGGAGGCGTCACCGCTAAGCTCGCGCTTTCGCAGCACTTTCCTTGACAAACCATAGAACCAAACCTATTAAAAGGAGACCAGCTGCGAGCAAGCGCGGCCAGAAGGGCTTACTGCCGTAGGGAAGTTAGGAGCGGCAAGGGCCGCAACAGTATAGACTGGCTAAAGCTCGATAGCCCTTCCCTAGACTACACATCATGGGCCGCAGACGTTGGCCGGAGGCCTACCATGAATGGTGATCTCGACGTTTACGGCCTTGATGCGGCCAGTGTCCTCTCCTTAGCGCAGTCGCATCTTGCTGCAGTCAACGACGACTTCATGGATTCTTTCTACGACGCCCTCGCGAACCGCAACACGCCGAAGGAAATTCTGAACGCCCTCCGATCCGAGTCTTTTCAAGAGACCCAACCGCAGACGCTCTTGAGCCGTCTAATCGACCCCCATCTCAACGCTCAAGTTCACGAACGGGCGGCCAATCGCGCCGGCCATAAACATGCCTTGGTAGGAATCGACGGCTCCCATCTGGTCGCGGCCTACGGGCAATCGCTACAGACACTCTTGCGCTCCCTCCCCCAATCGCTGCAACCCGAGGAACAAGGCCTAACCCTACAAGAGCTCCTGACAACCCGTCTCATGACCGAACTCAGTCATCAAATAAGAGGCCAACAGCAAGTCTTGCAACAGCAGCAGCGGGTCGTGGTGGCTATTATGCACCTCCTCGAGCAACCCATGCCCCTCAACGATTTGATACGTGTGATACTAGAAACGATGACAAGCCTCGAGGGCATGATGGCAGGAACGTTGGCGCGGCCCGACGAGCACGGCAATCTCCAATACGAAATGGTAGTCGGCAAGACATTTGAAACCCATGCCGCGCTCCTAGCCAAGCGGCATCTGGTCCCAACGATCCACGCCGGCACACCTAACGGCGAGGGCCCCTCCGGGCGAGCTTGGCGATCGGGGCAAGTTCAGACCTCGCTTTATATCTTTACCGACCCGACCCTTGTCCCTTGGTACAACGCTGCGCGCGAACTAGGCTATGTCTCGCAAGCCAACATCCCGATCGCCGACGCCGAAGGTCGCACTCAAGCTATTCTCACGCTCTATCATAGTGTCCCGGGCTACTTTAGGACGACTGACCGTCTAAACATCATTGATCGCCTTTGTTGGACCTTGCGCTTTGCGTATACGCGTCTCACCCATAGCACCCCGGTCCTCTCGCACACCATCCGCGCCGACTATCGCGGGCGCCTGGTCCGCGGGGACCTGATCATGCTCTACCAACCTGTCATCGATCTGGCCAACGGAGAACTCGAGAAGGTCGAGGCGCTCGCCCGCCTCGTCAACAGCGATGGCAGCTATGTCTCACCAGGCGAGTTTTTACCGGCATTCGGTGGACGAGATTTACGTCATTTATTCGCCCTCGGTTTAAGGCAGGCCTTGACGGACTTGCATCAATGGGAATCGCAAGGGCTGAAGACATCCGTCGCCGTCAATCTCCCCGCGCAAGCGCTCACCGACCCCGAGTACTTGACGACCGCACAGCTCATCCTAAAGGACATTCCTACCGACACGAAGCGCCTGACACTGGAGCTTTTGGAGACCGACGAAATCGATCCCAGACAAAGTCCGGTCGCTATTCTTGCGAAATGGCGAGCCTTAGGTGTGCGCCTGGCCCAAGACGACCTTGGCTCCGGTTATAGCTCGCTTCTACGCATGGATAGACTCGCGGTCGACGACGTCAAGATCGACCAGGGCCTCGTAAGTACGGCCGCGCAAGCGCCGCACAAGGCCTTGCAATTTATCCACCATCTAACCAGCCTCGTCCATGACCTAGGCATCCAGGTCGTAGTCGAGGGCCTCGAGAGCTTCGGCCTGATTGAGGCGGCCGCGATCCTGGGGGCCGACGCCGGCCAGGGCTACGCGATCGGCCGGCCCATGAGAGCGAGTGCCTTACGCCCATGGAAACAGCATTTTTCCTTCAATGTCGACGTCCGCAGACCTCAGACCGCGCTCGGGGTCTATGCTGCCATGGTTCTCCATAATGCCCTGATTAGTCTTGCCAAAGACCGTCCCGACCTCCTCAAATCGGTCATGGCCGAGCCTAGCGCCCTCTCTCACTACCTCTCCATAAAAAGGCTCCAGACCACAGTCCTGGGGGAAGCCCACAAGGAGTTGCGCGGATTGGCGAGCGAAGGCCCGTATACGAGCGCCTACACGAAAACCCGCCAGAAGGTCGAAGCGCTCCTGTGCGCACGGATTCAAGCTGAGGAATCGACCCCTACTCCGAACCTCCGAAAAAGAGCGGACCCAAGCCCCGCCAGTCACCGCGACGGGCCCTAGCAAGACCCAGGGCTTCTGGATCGAGACACTAGACAGCTTATCTTAGGGAAGATTGAGGTGTTGCAGCGCGAACGTCGGATCGACGGGGGTGTGGTAGGGAACAATCCCAAGGCAAGGCGTCGGTAGATATTCGTTGAGTCCCTCTATAGTCCCGGCGGCGATCTCGGGGCTCAAGGCGCTTCCGACCCACCCTTGCAAGACGAGGCCGCGCGCCATAATCGCCTCGCACGTGAGCCGCGCATGGTTGATAGCCCCAAGGCGCAATCCCACCACAAGCAACACCGGCAATCCCAAACTCTGAGCAAGGTCTGCAAACCCGCTATGGGAGTTCAGAGGCACCAAAAATCCGCCCGCACCTTCTACCACGATGCGATCGACAGACTCCGCTTGTTCGCGCACAAAATCGACTATGGCCGGGACGTCGATTGTCCGACCTTCTTCACGGGCCGCCCAATGCGGGGCGATCGCGGAGCGAAAGCCATAAAGCGTACACTCAGAGACAGCGCGTTTCGGCTTACTGGCAAGACGCAGGGATTCGACATCCTCCCAGAACCCGCCCACCAAACCGGATACGACCGGCTTTAAGCCTGCGACGCGCTCCCCGCGGCGTCCATACCCTAAGACCAAGGCGGTACTGACAAGGGTCTTGCCGACCCCCGTATCGGTTCCCGTGACGAGCACACCTTGCACAGTCATAGGTTACGGCTAGTTCTTCGCGACCGGAGCAGCGGCCGCTTTAAGGCGAAAGCGCAGCACCTCGCCGGCCCGGAAGGGGACCAAACTATCTCGGATGCCGTCGCTTGGGAGCCGTATCTCATCGGGCACGGTCCACGGATCCTCGACCAACGTCACAGAGTCACGATTGCGTGGGAGCCCATAAAAATCGGCGCCATAAAAGCTGGCGAACGCCTCCAGTTTCTCCAGAGCGCCGGCCGCCGCAAACACCTCGGCGTACAACTCGAGCGCCGCATGGGCGGTATAAATCCCTGCGCAGCCACACGCGCTCTCTTTCGCGTGGCGTGTATGAGGGGCGCTATCGGTACCCAGGAAGAAACCAGGGTTCCCCGATATGGCGGCCGCCACCAGGGCCTCACGGTGCCGCTCCGCCTTTAATATCGGCAGACAGTAGGCATGGGGGCGCAAGCCCCCGCGAAACATCGCGTTTCGATTCAGGAGCAAATGGTGGGCCGTTAAGGTGGCGGCCACGGTAGCCGGGGCGCTTTTGACGAAATCGACCCCTTCGCGCGTGGTCACATGCTCCAATACCACCCGAAGTCTGGGGAAGCGCGCAACGAGAGGCTGGAGATGGCGGTCGATAAAAACGGCTTCGCGATCGAACACGTCGACCGCGCTATCCGTTACTTCGCCGTGGACGAGGAGCGGGAGGCCTAATTCCGCCATGGCCGCAAACACCTCGTCGCAGCGTCGAATGTCCGTAACCCCGGATTCCGAATGGGTGGTGGCGCCCGCCGGATAATACTTCACGGCATACACAAAGCCTGAAGTTTTGGCGCGCTCAATCTCGGCTACAGGCGTATTGTCCGTCAAATAGAGCGTCATGAGAGGCTCAAAGGAAGAACCCTCTGGGCGCGCGGTCATGACACGCTCGCGATACGCCCGGGCCTCGGCCACCGTACGAATAGGGGGACTCAGGTTGGGCATCACGATAGCCCGCGCAAAGCGTGCGGCCGTATCGGCAAGGACCACGGACAAAACGGCTCCGTCGCGCAAATGAACGTGCCAATCGTCGGGACGGGCGAGCGTTAGCTCCACAATGACGCTCGCCCCATGATGTCGCAGATCACAAGAGACCGGGCCGAACGGGTCCTTCCGGGGTCTTCCCCTGTTGCGTCAAGCCAAGCTCCGCTGCTGCGACATTTTTTCATGACTAAGATGCGTGCCCGCTCTCCCAAATACAGACCACACGGCCTCGGCCCCGAAGATCATCCTTACCGCCGTTAAAGGGCCGCGTTGCCTCTCTAACCCCATCGGTTCCATCTTACGGAACGTCAGATGGACGTGCAATGTCGGGATCGAGACAGCCCCGGCCCCCTCAAGCCCCAAGCGACCGTATCCTCACAAACGGCGATAGAGCGCGCCGACCGACCCCAAGCTAAAAGAGTCGCGCGACGTAGAGCGCCCTCGAGCCGCCGAGAGCTAGGCGTACCTCAAGGGATGGTCATTTGGCGCCCCCGACGCTTCGGGTATACTACTGGGACCCTCAGCCCCGGTAGCTCAGTGGATAGAGCGGTCGCCTCCTAAGCGACAGGTCGCCGGTTCAACTCCGGCCCGGGGCACCATAAAATCAATGGGTTATCGGAACACTTATCCTCTTCAGCGTACCTTTGCGACAATCCTGCTGCGCTTCGGTTAGACCTTTGTGCATGGCAAACTTCGTTCAACGGCCCGGGTCGAAAGCTGGCGACCATGGTGCGCTTACGCGGTGCTCCACCTCTAAAGATCCGAATCCGAAGAACATCAATCCTTGACAGGAAAGAGAATGACCATGAAATTTCGGCTTGAACGACTTCCTTCCCCGGTTGGCGGGTTGCTGGTGGTTTCGGACAGCGTCCCGGATACCGGTCGCCGCCTATTCATCTACCCGAGGGTAGAGTCTCATAAATGCCTCCGTGGCTTGGTGTGCCTGCTGTTTCAGAGCCCGCTCACTCGGACGTTTTGCGACGCATAACAACAGCTCTAACATCAAATCTCCCCAGAGTAGCGCCGAGAACCGCCGACCCATCTCGGCCGCATCTCCTCGAACAAGCCCCGATACCTTTGCTTGTGTGAACACAGCACCCAAGGCATCGCGGCTTGCCGCCCGGCC
>JAJYPQ010000174.1 GCA_021795255.1 Pseudomonadota bacterium | reverse complement strand
GTGCGCGGAACCCGCAAAGGAAAACGCCCAACCGAGAACGGTTGGGCGCTGAAATAGTGGTGGAGCGGAGGAGGATCGAACTCCCGACCTTCGCATTGCGAACCCAAAACAGCCTTCAACGCGGTTTCGTTGCCAATCAAGGGCTTACGGCGTAATCGCCTGTTGAATCAAAGCCTTATACCGATATGTGGGGTGCTGGTAGGAGCCTTTAAGAAGCAACAAGCAGCATTGTTTTCCGATCTGAAGTTACCACCAGGTTACCAAAAACGGGGCTACCGTCACGAGCCCCATGCGTGGCCCGCATGGCCGCTTGTCAACCGAGCGCGACCGTTCATCGGCTCCCGTCTACCGTTCATGTTAAATGGTGCGCGTATTTTATTGCACACTCGACCGCCTCGTGTTCCCCGCAAAATCAACAGGTTACCACCAGCCGCCCATTTCCGTGCGGTGTAGTATGCGTATGTTATGCTGCATTTGTTGTTATAAATCAGTGACTTGGGATGCGTTTTTGGCTAGGCAAATGGGGTGAAACAACCTAACTTAACAGTGCAACAAGGTGATGCCGGAGTGCGCCAACACCCCGGCATCGGTGCCAAAACCGCCCCCGTTTATAGAGCGCTATGGCTTTGCCAGCATAGCACCGGACGTGGGGTCCTTATAGAGGACCCATCATGAATCATCACGCTTTGACCCTCACGGCCGCGGAGCTCGCGACCGCTCTGCATATCACCAAGCGAACCCTACACAGCCTCGTCGGCAGCGGCCAGGTGCCCCCGCCAATTCGGATCGGCCAACGCCGCATTGTGTGGCGAGTGGCAGACGTTGAGCAGTTTTTAAAAGATGGCGGTACGCCCGGCCTCAAAAAAACCAACAAGCCAGGCCGCCCCCGCAAAAATGGGGGTGCCTCATGATACGGGCCTCCACAGTTGTACGCCCCGAGCGCGTCCACCGGGGGGTGGTGATCTGCGCCATCGAGGACATTTTTCCCGAGGGGTGGCAGGAGTGGATGGATATTCCTACCTGGCCGGAAACCTGTGACGAGGCCCCGTTATGTGGGCTGGGACCGAAGCGGTGGCGCATGCTGGCCGACTTTGCCAAGACCCTCCAGGAGCAACAGGTAGCCAGGCAACTTGGAGAGTATTCCAGCGTCGCGGAGATCGCCGCGACGCTGGGGCTTTCTGAGAAGCGCGTCGCGCAGCTTGCCAGGCAGTTGCTTGACCGTGTGGCAAAACCCAAAACGCAGGTCCAGGTCGATATGTTTGAGGACGATGGGGGTGACGCATCATGATGCTAATCGCATACAGAAGGACGCGCCCACCAGAGACCGCCGAGGACAAGCAGTGGGAGCGCGGGGTTCTATTGATGATATGTGAGACCGCCATGGAAGAAGTTCCATGGCTACTGCAGGGCGGGGACGACGGCGGCGACCTGACTGATCCGGACCGAGGTTATAGCGACTTGGATAGGGCTTATAACTTGTTCTGGGACTTGGCCAGCCAGAATTGGGAGGACCGTCCGGGCTTACGGCACAAGTTCCAGGTCATCGCCTCACTGCTGGCCCACCGGATAACTCATCGGGAGATAACTGCCGGGCAGGCGGCGCTGGCCGAGCGGGTCGCGGCCGAGATGAGGGAGATGGTCGAGGAGGTGCGGCCATGAGCGCCATCGACTGGACCGGCTCCCGGCTGGACATAGAGAAAGCCGCCACCACAATCCCACCGCAATTGGAATATGTGGTTGGTGGGTTGCCAGAGCAGGCAGGCACTTACGGTTTGATCCTTGGGTCCGACGGCGCCAGGAAATCATGGCTCGCCCTGCACCTGGCGATTGCGTGTGCGGCCGGGCAGCCCGTGGCGCCGGGACCGGACGGCACGGTCTTGTGGCCGGCCCGTGCTGGCGGCCGAGCAGTCTATATAACGAGCGAGGATGGGTTGCAGGAGATGCATCGGAGGGTCCACGCCATCGCCAACTCCCCAGGGTACGAGTATGTGGCCGGACTACAGGATCGGCTGGACATCCATAGCGTGTGCGGGTCTGACACAGATCTGGCGCTTATCACACAGGCACAGCAACGCACATGGCGGCACAGCCGCATGGTAAGCGACATCATAGAGTACGCGCGCGGCGCGCGGCTGGTCGTGCTCGATGTCTGGTCTGACTGGTCTGGTGGGGATGAGAATGCCGCCGAGCCGGGCCGCGTGGGAGTGTCTGCCCTGCGGCGCATCAGCCGTGAGGTCGGTGGCGGACTTCTGGTTACCCACCACCTCAACAAGGCCGGAATGTTGAATGGCGACATGAGGGCACAGGCTGGTCGCGGCTGGTCGGGGCTGATGAGCGGATCCCGCTGGACCGTCACCCTAACCCCGGGCTCCACGATGTCCGTGGCTTGGTTAGAGGAAAGGGGCATTGCCGACCCCGCGTTCTGGTCGGTGATCAACGAAGGAAAGACCTCCTACGACCCACCGAGCGGCGCGACGACCGCCCTCTACCACTACCCGCCCGCAGACGGCCACGGAGCGGCCGCGCTGGCCCGGGCCGTCCCGGCTCCGGGAGACGACGGGCGGACGGCGTTGCCGTCCGGCGTTGTCGTCTTGTCCGACGCGGCCAAGAAATACAAAAACGCAGCACAGCAGAGCGGAGGCGAGGATGACGACGACAACTGGTAAAAGCGTAGTTGCATGGAAGGACCGGCTCTTGCCGACCACAACCGTGCACGCCGCACGCCTGCAAGTGTTCCAGCCGACCCGGCACCCAAGGTTCTGCACCCGCACCATCAAGACCTCATGGGGCCGTGCAGAAATAACGGGGCGGCTTGGAGTCATGCATGCGTTATTGCTGGAAGCCACACTGTTTCACGCGCAAAAAAAGCGCACGCTTGACGATGGTGGGGTGCAGGTCCTTGTGGACCCCTACCATCTCCGCACAACGCTCTCCCGCGCAAATGGTGGCTACAGCGGCAAAGGTCTTAAAAATTTGATACGCGACCTTCGAGTGAGCGCGATCAAGATAGACATCCCCAGGCTTGGCACCGATGCGTTTGTGCTCGACGGTTTCCTTAACGACGTCACTCCAAGCCCCGCGGTGGCAATCAACCCAGTCACGCGCGAAAGGCGTCACCTTTGGCGGGTAACGCTTACCAAAACGTGCGCCGCAATGTTGGCCAAGGACCTGCCACTCCACTACGACCCTCACCCGTTCGCGGACTTCAGGACGGGGACGGGCGCGGCAATTGCGCGATGGGTCTTGACCCACCGCGACTGCCCGCCGGAAGGGTGGCTTGTCAATACCGTCCTGGCGGGGGTTGGCGCGGAGATCGTCGGCGCGGCCGGAGAGAATCGTCGGCGCGACCTTAAAAGGGACAGGGAGGCACTGGCCGAGATGGGCATTGAAGTCACCACAACCATGCGGATATTGCGGCACCGCAAATAACAGGCCCCGTACTGTACGCCAGCGAGCCCGTACTGTACGCCAGGGACCCGTTTCCTACGCCAGCGAGCCCGTACTGTACGCCAGGGCGTTTAGGATTCTCCTAGGAGTCATCTTTAGGACTCCTAGGAGAGCGGCCCAGGGGGCTTATGCCCCTGGTCCGCTCCATACGTTGCGGATGTTAATTCAAAAACTTGACGTCGATATGCCGGGCCTTTTCTAGGCCCGGAAAACCCAAAATCCCCGACCACGTGAAAGACAAAAACCGAAAAACCGAGAGCGTGAAGCCACACTCGCCGCCGCGCGGGCGGGGGGGTGTGCTTTAACGGCGTCGAAGGTCTAGACAAACGTCGTTGGGTGGGCAGGCCCGCGCGACCCTGGCATGCGCGAGGGGCCACGCATACTCATCCATGTCGCGACTGGGGTACCGCCACATCGCGGACGGCGGGGCGCCCCGCGGCCACGCCTTGGGTGCCAAAGCGTGCCCCACCCAGGCACCCAGGAGGGCCATCACGATCATGCCGGCAGCGATCCCCGACATGATCAACCACTCCCCTCGCCTGGCGCGCTGGGCCGCCTCCTGGGCCGCCGTGGCGCCCAGGGCCTGCTGCCACTCGGCAAGAATCCCGTCCCGCTGGGCAGCTGCCGCTGCTGGCAAGGCTATCGCGGCGGCCTTGAGAGCCGCGGCGCCGCTCTGCGCGGCGTGGTTGATCACGGTGACGATTGCCTGCCCGGCTTCGACCGTCTTCGTCTCGATGGCCGTTGCGGCCGTGGCGGCGATATCGGCCCCGGCCCGTTGGGCCTGCCGGAACACAAGGTCGCCGACAGCCTGTGTGGCGGCCTCGATGCGACCAGCCGCACGGTCGGCGATCGTGGCGGCGTCGGTCGCATCTCGGAGCTTTCTTAACATCAGCCACGTCGCGTCATTCCGGTCCCTGATCCCAATATCCGATGCCTCCAGTATGATCTCGCTTCTCGTCTCGGGGTCGAGCCCTTCTAGTGCCCGATCCCGGAGCGAGGCGGGAGTGCCCCCCGAGGGGGGCACCAGTGCGGTATCCGCATCTTGCGTGTCCGTATCAGTGTCCGTATCAGATACCGGCAATGCAGGCATGTCATCATCAAAATCTTTCATCGCTTAGTCCTCGATGTCCAAGATGGGCTCGACGGCGGAAATCGCAGACTTCAGCCAGCGCGCCAGGTTGAACTTGTCGACCACCATCCACCCCTCGGCGGGAGTCTTTGCAAGATTCGCGAGTCGTCCTGGGGTGGTCAGCATCTTGCGCACAACGTCCCGGTTATCGAGGAACGGCATGACGATCTCTCGGCCGCCGAAGGTCTTGCGGGACGGATGATCGAACCACACGAAGTCGTGCGGGTCTCCCTGAAACGCCGGGTAAACGATAACCCGTCGTGGCTCATCGACCTGAGAGAGCAGTCCGGATTCCAGGCTCTTGACCAGCCCGGCCGTCGGCGTGTCGCCCTTGCCCAACGCATAGAGCCCGACCAGTCGGTACCCGAACTCGTCGGAACTCATGCGGATCAGGTCCGCATGGGCGGATAGAGTCTTAGCCGCACCGGCAGGGAGGTTGATGACCACCCGGTCAGGTTGGTTAGTCTCCAGCCAAGCCGCGAATTTGGAGACCGCGCGGTTGGCGTCCCCGGACTCGTTTAAAGGCAGGACCCCCAAAAGCACGTCGGGGTCGCCCTGGTACCGAAGCGCGAGGTCGGGTTGCGAGTCATCGCCTTCCACCAGCGCAATGCTGCCTTTTTCTAGCAGCGCTTCGCACACGGCGGCCGAGCAGAAGCTTTTCCCGACGCCGCCTTTGTCGCCGTCCGATATGTAGATGTATTTCTGTGTCATGGTGTCACCTCGCTACTTGATTAGGTGTTGGTTGATGACCGATTCGATTTCCGATCTTGCCCCTGCTACTTGCGTCCGAGGCGGCGCCTGGGACGCTGGCTGCGTCGTGGTGGTGCTCGGCCGGGCCGCAGGTTCAGGCAGCGGGATCTGCTCGGCTTGGTAACGACAGTGCAGGACTGCCCACCGAACCCTAGCCGCTTGGCCTGGGGCTCCCAGGCGGGCAGCGATGTCTCCCCAGGTCAGGCCCGCGGCGCGGGCCTTCTTTATCGCATCAATGTGCGGTGCGACGCGGGCCGTCATGCGTGTAATGTCTGTAACGTCTGTGGTCATAGTTTCGGCTCCATGTTCCTTCACCATTAGGGGCTCGGTGGAAATGTAGTAGGTAATTCCCGAAAAGGCGAAGCGATTTTGCGTTTTGTGTGAAAACTTTTGCAGCTTCTATGTGATGCCTTACTACTCCCTGAAGAATCTTCGATTCTTGCACGCGAATTGCCAATAATCGCCATGAATTGCACGCGAGTTTGACGTCCACCCGTAGGGTGGACTGAACACACCACCGCACCCTGTCGGGTGGATGGTGTGTCTGGCCGTGGGCCAGACGTTAAAGCGGCCAGCGAAGCGATGCCGCCGCCTGCCGGTTTCCTGTTTCTCATGGTGATGGTTTTTGGTTTTTCCGGCCTGGAAAAGGCCGGGCATCCCGTGCGTGGCGGCGTTGGCGTTGGCCAGAAAGTGGCCGCGTTTCCATTGAGCCCCTAATAGTGAGCCAATCATTATTAGGAGTCGCCATGCTGAGTTTTCCAAGGGGTGGACTGAAAGGCAGTGCCGCGGACATCGTCAAATACGTTGAGGCCAAGGCCGACGGAAAGGGCCATGGGTATTACAGTGGCAAGGGCGCCCCGTCGGCCTGGGGCGGCGCCTTGGCCGCAGAGATGGGCCTGTCTGGCCCCGTGAACGCCAAGACCTTTAAGGCGCTGCTGAAGGGCTGCGCCCCGGACGGTGAGCAGTTCGCCGAGCAGTCGCCCGACCGAAGGATGGGAAAAGATTTGACCTTTAACGCCCCCAAGTCCGTGAGCCTCGCCGCTCTGGTCGCCGGCGACCGGCGGATCCTGGAGGCCCACGACCGCGCGAACCGTCGGGCCATGGAGTGGGTGGAGGAACGCTACGTCACCGCCCGATACGGGAAGGCGGGCAAGGAGGTCGAGCGCACCGGCGAGGCCGTGTGGGCCTCCTACCGGCACGAAGATACTCGCACGGCGGGAGGTCACGCGGACCCCCACCTCCACACGCACAACATTCTGTTGAACGTCACCCGCGGGCGGGACGGCGCTTTGAGAGCGTTGGATCTTGATTTCGGTGTCGATGGGGTCAAATTGGCCGGCGCCGTGTACCAGGCGGAGCTGGCGAGGGAGCTGTTGGCCGCCGGGTATCAGTTACGCCAGACCGAAAACGGTTTTGAACTGGCGGCCGTGACCGACGCGCAGATCGAGGCCTTCTCGGGCCGGTCCGCGCAGATCGAGGCCGAGTTGGCCAGGCAGGGTCTTGACCGCAGGAGTGCCAGCGCCACACAGAAGGTTGCCGCCAACATGGCGACTCGGGAAGGCAAGACATCCCTGTCCGAAGATGAGTTGCGCTGGGAGTGGCGGTCCCGTGGTCGGGAGGTCGGGCTTGGCCTTGATGATCTGAAAGGGGCTACGCCCCAAGAGGCGGAACCCGTAGATCCGGTGACGGCCGGCGATGCCCTCAAGTACGGCACCGACCACCTGAGTGAGCGCGAGAGCGTCATCCATACCCAGAGCGTGCAGATGCACGCCCTGCGGGCGGGTATGGTCCATGGGGTCACGATCGACATCCTTAATAAGGAAATCGATGCGGCCCGTGACGCCGGCGCCCTTATCGACGGCGGCGTCGGCAAACTTGTGGCCCGCGAGGTGCTGGAGCGCGAGGCCTCCAACCTCGCCGCCGTGGCCGCCGGACGCGGCACCCTGCCCCCGCTCACCGCAGAAGCTGGGGCACAGGCGCGCATATCCGCGCGCGAGGCTATCAACGGTTTCACGTTCAGTGCTGGTCAGCGCCAAGCCGTTGTCGATGCCCTCACGACCCTTGACCAGTTCTGGGGCATCCGAGGTGCTGCTGGCGCCGGGAAATCGACCGCGCTGGCGGCTCTCGCCGACGAGGCTCGCGCCCGCGGGTTCCGCGTCATCGGCACCGGCCCCTCGCAGACCGCCGTCGACGGCACAGCGGATGCCGCGCCCGACGATGCGCGGGTGTTGGCGTCGTTTGTGATGCGCGAGGAAAAAGACGAGGTGCCAAGGCTCATCCTCCTGGATGAGGCCGGAATGGTCTCTTCGCGGG
>JAJYPQ010000173.1 GCA_021795255.1 Pseudomonadota bacterium | reverse complement strand
GTGCGATGCTCCACGTCGCGCGGCCCGCCCGCCTCCGTGGCGCCGCGGCGCTCGCGCTCAGGCGCGGCCGGCAACACGATGCGTACTGTAGTGCCTTGCCCAGGTGAGGTATCAATATCAATAGCACCTTGGTAGGCCTTCACGATACTCAAGACCACGCTAAGCCCAATACCGCGTGCGCCCTCCTTGGTGGTGAAAAATGGCTCGAAGATCCGCGCGGTCAACGCGGGCTCCATGCCGCACCCAGTATCCGAGACCTCGAAGACGGCATGGGGACCTGATTGCGGCCGACCATAGGCAAACATGTCGGCGACATCGCCTGCGATATCCATGCGATCCGTGGTAATGGACAGCGTGCCGCCATTCCCGGCCATCGCCTCGCTTGCATTGAGGCACAAACTCAACATCACTTGCTGAATTTCCACGGGATCCGCCTCGATCGGCGGAATGTCGGGGCGTAGGGCCTTGCGCACCACGATCGACTTTTGCATCTGCGACCGGAGAATGACCAGCATGGTGGTCACCATGCTGTTTAGATAGACGGATTCGAGCGAGCTTTTGCCGGGGCCCACAAAATCCAAAAGTTCACGGTTGAGGTCCGCGGCCCGCTCCGAGGCCTGGATGATAGTCTCGATATCCTTTTGAACGGCATGCTCTGGCGCCAAAGCCATACGCGCGAGTTCCGCGGTTCCTACGATGCCAGTCAGAATATTATTGAAATCGTGGGCAATGCCGGCCGCTAGTACAGCCGTGTTTTCGTGCTTTTGCGATTTTATGACAAGCTCGCGCAGCCGTTGTGCGTTATCTTCGGCGTCCCGGCGCCGTGTCACATCACGCGACACAACAACCCAATATCCGGGGGTGGCGAGCGGCGCCGCAGAAAACTCGGTCCAAAACATCTCGCCATTACCGCGATAATCCAGAATCTCGGCGCGTACGGGTTGTCCGGCACGCATCTCGCGGCATATCTCGTCGAGCTTGCGCCTATCGGTCCGCGGACCAGACGCCAGACACAAGAGTTGCTGATCACCCCCAGCGCCAGCCGAGACCCCCATGCGCCGAACACAGGCGGAGTTGCGGTAGACGACCTCCTGGCCGTCCGTTGGCCGGTTACGCGCGATCAGTAGCGCTTCGTCCAGGTAAGACAGGGCTTCACTCAAAAGTTCGCGCCCCGCGCGACCTTGGAAAATACCACGAAAACGCGCGCCCAATCGCGCGCCGTCGCCGTACGCTATGACATCAAGCGCTCCCCAGCGCAGCCCGGCCGTGACAAGGTCCCCATAGGCCTCAGGGGCGACCACGATCACGGGCCGTACCACCACGTTTTGCACGGTATCCTGCCAAACCCGAAACACGGGTTCGCTTATGATAATGACATCCAGCGTGAGATCTTGGAGCCTGACGTGAGCTGCTGACGACCACGGCAACTCCTCCACCTCGACGGCCACGTCCTCGTTGCGGCAGATCCTTGCCACCCAAGCGGGATCGACGTCAAGACACAAAATCGACAAAATTGGTTTGGCAACCGTCATGCTGATAGTCGGCCTTCGCGTCGATGAAAGGGCCAAGGGGCCGCTTTGGTATTACAGCGACCGAAAATGAAGCACGAAACGCGTACCGGTAGCTCCGGTGTAGCCCAACGACAAGGGCACGCCGGCGGCGCTCGCCAGGGCGTGGGCAATGGCAAGCCCAAGACCCATGCCGCTCGGGCAAGTCATAATCATCGGCTCAAACAAGCGCTCACAGACCTCGGCTGGCAGGCCCGGACCGTTATCTTCCACCCACATCTCGATCTCATCGCTCACCTCCTGAATCTGCACGCGAAGGCTGCGCACAGCCGACGGCAACTGCTGAGACAGTATCTGTAGAGAGTTTAGAATCAGATGATCGATGGCCTGCACCAGGAATTTGGGATCCGCAACCACTATCGCATCGTGCGGCGCATCCACCGTAAGGACGACATCAGCCTGGCGCGCGAGCGGGCACACCATCTCCGAGACCTCGGCAAGTACTTCGGCGAGGCTGATGGGGCGCCGGGCAATCTCCCCGGAAAATTTGGCAATCTGGTTTACGACCCGGCGTATCCGGACATTGATGCGCTCGATCTGCTCAAGCACCTGCTCGCGCACACGATCCGTATCGGTGCCCGGGAATTCCAAGGACTCTATGAGAAGCTGAATATTATGGAGCGGATTGCGCACGTCATGGAGAACGGCGGACAAGCTGACCCACAGGGCTTGGTTGCGCTCGACACTCATGAGCCTTTGCCGGAACCCCTCCGACGTCACCAGCGCCTGCGCGAGCTTGGTGCGGGCGCGCCACCATGCGGTGAATGCCCCCACGCCCCCTCCGACCAACGCCGGCACCCCGAACAAAAGCACTACTGAATCGCGCGCGGAGGTGAGCGCGCCCAATAATTGATATTGATGACCTATGGCGCCCGCGACAAGGCCCAGGACGACGCCACCCAAGGTATATAACGCGCCACTCAGATCTTGCCGGACGACCCTCTCATCGGGGTACCGGGCCCGCAGATACAATAAATTGGAGTGGCTCGCACGACCGCTGCCGCGCCCAAGAGTCTTACGCAGGCGACTGGCAAAACCGTTATGATCCACTTGCTCGGGGCAACTTCCTGTCATGAATCGATCCCTCTTGGCCGCCGCCATGAAACCTGATTCGAACCACACCCCTCCCACATATCCTGCAGGGTCGGAGGAGCGAGTCGGCCAACCTTGGCCTTAAGTTCCCAAATAATGGCGGAGAGGGTGGGATTCGAACCCACGTGGGGCGATGCCCCCAACAGATTTCGAGTCTGCGCCGGTATGACCGCTTCGGTACCTCTCCCCGGGGAAATAAGCTTAACTGGTGTCGCCAAGAAAGGATAGAGGGGGTATGATCGGACCCATGCGCACGCCCGGCGACAGAACGAAAGGGACGGGGCCCAGGCCTTTGCCATGGTTCGCCCACACCCCATACTAAGAGCCCTGGCGCTGGCCGCCTTTGCAGCGGTCATGCTCGACGGGTGCTCCTCCCGCCATGCCCAGCCGAAGCTCGTGCGGCTTCCCGACCAGAAACATGGTGAGCTTGTCGTCCTGACGCGCAGCAGTCCCACGACTTATTATCAGGGAGCCCAGGGGCCGGCGGGCATGGAGTACGACATGGCCCGGGATTTTGCCGACTATCTTGGGCTCAAACTCAAAATCAAAGTCGTTGCCCGTGATCACGGGCTCATGCAGGCCCTGGCCGCCGGAGAAGGCGACTTCGTGGCCGGCGTCACGATGACATCGGCCCGGAAACAAGACGCGCGCTTTGGTCCGCCCTACCAGGTCGTCCACGAAGAGCTTGTATATCGCGCCGGTACCCGCAAACCCGCCGATGCGCGTGCCCTCATCGGACGACCCATCGAGGTCGTGGCGGGATCAAGCGCGGCCGCGGCGCTCATGAGTCTACGTTCCACGCTGCCGCACCTGGCGTGGACCGACGCCACCCATATGCAGGCCGACGAACTTTTGTTCCTGGTGTGGCAAGGCCTGTTGCGCTTCGCGGTCGCCGACTCCAACGTGGTCGCGGTCAACCGCCGCTACTACCCGGCGCTCCGCGTCGCCTTCACGATCGGACCGCCCCGCGAATTGGCCTGGGCGTTCCCTAAGAAACACGACACCAAACTCTACCTCGCCGCGTTCCGCTTCTTTGCGCAGCTGCGGCGCTCGGGACAGCTGGCCGATCTGATCGCCCGCTACTATGGCGTTACGCGATTCAACTACGTCCACATCCACACCTACTTGAGACGGGTTCGGGTGGCGCTACCGCTTTACGCCCCGCTGTTTCGGGGCGCCGGCGCCCGTTATCACATCCCCTGGCGCCTGCTTGCCGCGGTCGCCTATCAGGAGTCGCGCTGGGACGCCGACGCCGAATCGCCGACCGGCGTTCAGGGGCTCATGATGCTGACCAACGACACCTGCCTCTCGGTTGGAGTGACTGATCGCCTGAACCCACGCCAGAGCATAGACGGCGGAGCACGCTATTTGCGCACCCTCCTCGACGCTCTACCCTCTGACATCCCGCAACCCGATCGAACCTGGATGGCGCTGGCTGCCTACAATATCGGCCTCAATCATCTCGAGGACGCCCGATGGCTCACGCGCGAGCAAGGGGCCAATCCGGATCGTTGGACGGACGTCGAGCAACGACTACCGCTCCTCGAGGATCCCTGGTGGTTTCGCAAGACCCGCTACGGCTACGCCGCGGGCTATACGGCCGTGCAATACGTCAACCGCATCCGCGTCTACTACCGGATCCTTCGCCACCTCCGCCAGACCTCTGGCGCCACGCGCTCGCTACTCTTTCAGCTAAGCGAGCCCGCAATCTGAGCCGCCATCGGCGCGACGAGCGCGAAAGAAATCGCGCAGCAGCGCCTGACATTCCGTCGCCAAGACACCGCCCGTAACTGCCACACGATGATTGAAGCGCGCCTCGTCGGTAAGCGTAAACACCGAACCTGCGGCCCCTGCGCGGGGATCCGCCGCTCCGAATACAAGGCGCGCGACACGGGCATGCACAAGCGCGACTGCGCACATGGCGCAAGGCTCCAGGGTGACATACAAGACGCAATCCTTAAGCCGGTAATTGCCAACGCGCGCCCCACCGGCGCGTAACGCCAGAATCTCGGCATGGGCCGTCGGGTCATGAAGCGCGATGGGACTGTTGCCGGCGCCCGCGAGCATGACGCCGGCGCGGACCAGAACCGCGCCGACCGGCACTTCGCCCGCGCACCCCGCATTCGCGGCCTCGGCCAGGGCCGCGGCCATCCAATACTCGTCGTCTTGCGCTGCGGCGTTCTTGATGTCACCAATCATTCGCATCCACCGATACATGAATAAACCGCCGCCGCCCGAACCGTCCTAACACGCATACTCCGTCCAAGGTCTCGGTGCCACGGCCATCACGACCGTTATACTAGCCTTAGCAGGAACTTCAACGACCGACTGAAGATTTATGGCCCGCACATAAGCGAGGCGTGGCGACTCCGCGGCATTTGTCTTTCTGCACATTATTTTGCGACGCCACTTCATCTTAAAGCCCCGCTCCCCGGGCGTCGCGTAAGCCCAAGCCGTCGAGTCTCATATTCGCCACTTGCCCGAAAGAGGTGGATCGCGACCGACCCCGGCGGGCGCCATTAGCAGGCTAGATGCTTTCGTTTTCCGTCTCTTCCACGAAACTATGGGCCGAGGCCTTGATCAGCGCCCGGGGCGGGATCAGGAAAAACCACGCGATAAAGGCGCCCGCCAGACACACCCACATCGAAAACCGCAGCAGATTATCGAGACTCACGGTATGCGCCTCCACCGACAAAAACCCCTGCAGGACATCGAGCGGTGTGGTCGCCGCGTGTCCATAACGTGAAAGCTCTCCCGCCAAGGCATTGCTCGCCCGCGCGCTGTCACGCGACCAGTAGACCGCAAGAATGGTCACTCCGATATTGGCGCTGAACACGCGTATAAAGTTGGCGGTGGTGGCCGCCGCCGGTACTGCGGCGACTGGGATCTCCGACATGATGATCATGGTCAGCGGCACAAACAAGATGCCGACCCCAAGGCCCAAGACAACCAGCGGCCAGAATAGGTCCGGCAAAGCGCTTGCAGGATGCACCGACAACGTACCGTAGGCGCCGCCTAGCAAAAGGAAACTCAGGCTCGCCAACCGCCGCAGACCAAACAGGCCACGCAAATGATCGAGGGCGGCGGACAAAGGAAGCGCCCCGAGGCCCACTGGTAGCAGCAGGATCCCGCCCCATAGGCCGTTATATCCAAGATCCTCCTCGGCCCACAACGGGAGAATCGACGCCCACCCCATGAATAAAGCCCAGCCGAGACTCAAAAGCAGCAGGCCAAGCAGATAATTGCGGCGTCTCAAATAATGAAACTGCAGCAGAGGATGACGCGCCCGCGCCTCGTACCAGCCAAACAGGTAAAGGCAAACCGCGGCCATAAGCGAGGCGTCGCGAATGAACGGCGAGTACCACCAGCCATGTTGCTCGCCCTGATCCAGCACCACCTGCAAAGCCATGAGCCCCGCATAAAGGAGCGCAAAACCCAAGAAATCGAAGGGTGGGGTCTTGGACGCGGGCACGACCTCGGTCTCGTGAATACCGCGCCCGCCCAACCACAGAGCCACAAACCACAACGGCATCGTCAATCCAAAGATCATATGAAAACCGACCGTAGTCGCAAGCCAACCGCCGACGGCCGGTCCGACAAAAAACGGCAGGAGCATGGCGTTGCTCCAGAACACGGTGACGAGCCCATGGCGACGCGATGGGGTGGCGGCGAGAAACAAGCTCTGGCTCAAGGGAACAAGGAGACCTGCGCCCAGGCCCTCCATTGCCCGCGAGACCAGCATGACCCATAGATTATGAGTAAATGCGCCCGCGAGGCTGCCGGCTGCCGCCAACCACACCGCTTTCCGAAAGACCCGACGTCGGCCAAAGCGGTGCGTGCTCCAAGGCATGAGTGTGATGCCAAGCGACCAATGCACCACAAAATAAGTCAGTGTCCATAACGCCCGGTAACTGCTGGTCGCAAGACCGCCGCCGATATAGGGAAAGATGGCCTGCACCCCGGCCCCCTCGAAGGAGCCAAGCGCAAGCGCCAAGCCCACTCCGGTAAACAGAAAGACCAGCCGGACGGGTTGCGAGTCCGGTTCGCGGGGCAGTGGGAGGGAAGACACGGCTTTAATATATCAGCATATTCTGCTTTATTATAGATCGGCCATGACCTGCAAGAAGCGCTGGCCGATCGCAAAAGCCACGCCCCCTCTCCCTATTCGTGTCCGGCAACGGATCTCGAGACCCATATTCCAGCCCCCCAAAGGCCTCCCGCCCGCCCCTCTTTAGCGTGAAAGAAGCGATATCGAAGGCGAACGCAAGCCTGGCCCAGGAGAAGGCCATGGGGCAGAGGATCGATAATCAGGCGCTGGCGGGCGCTAGGAAGCCGTGCTTCGCAGGGCCTTGATCCAGCGAGGGGCATTGCGCTGAACGGACAGGGCCTCGTAGTCGGTGGCCGAATCCCGGTAAGGTTCATGGCGCTTTAGCATGAAGAAGATCGTCCGGAGGATCTTGTGCCCGAGGGCTGTGATGGATCGTTTATGGCCGCGCCTGATGACGAGGGACTGGAACTTTCCCTTGAATGCGGCTCGGGTGCGGCTCGCGGCATGGGCAAACTCACAGAGCAGGCGGCGGACATAGAGATTGCCCTTGCGGATGTGCCCCGATTTGCGCTTGCCCGCCGACTCATTGTTGCCCGGGCACATGCCGACCCAGGAGGCCAGGCGATCCGGGCTTCCGAAGACGTCCATGTCGGCGCCGATCTCCACGAGCAGCATGGCGGCGCCGATGAGATCCACCCCCGGCAAGGTTTGCAGCAGCGCCAGGGTATTGCGCTCGCTTTCCAGTCCGCTCAGAAGACGGGCATCGAACCGGGCGATGCGGGCTTCGATCTCCCCGATGTGATGCATCAGTTCATCGAGGACGAAGCGGTGGCTTTCCGTAAGATCCCCCTGCAGGGCCTCGAAGATGTCCTCCCGGGGGGCCTTCAGGCGCGCGGAGGCCAATTGGATCACCTCGTGGGGCGGTTGTCCGGCGATGATCACCGT
>JAJYPQ010000006.1 GCA_021795255.1 Pseudomonadota bacterium | reverse complement strand
CAGAAAGGCGGCGCTCAGAGCCAATCCGGATCGGATCCCACCGGGGCCATTCGATACCAGTCCACTCAGGAGGGGTCCGATACTCTGGCCGAGACCAAATGCCACGGTGAGATAGGCGAGGGCGGGGGTCCACAGTGCTGCCGGGAGATTGCGGCGTGCGACGGTGGTCACGGCTGTCACCACACCTAAAAACGCGCTGCCGAACAGGACTGCAGACCCCAGGATCGCAAGCGGCGTCGTCGACCATAACGGAAGCAACACCCCGCCCACCACGAGCCCAATGAGACCGGCAACCCCGCGTCCGCCGCGGGCCCGGCCCAAGAACCCGCCCCACAGGAACGCGGAGGCCCACGCGGCGCTACCGAGCACGGTCCAGAACTCCACGATTTCGCCGGGAGCGACCTGCTGGCCATGAAGAAAGGCGACGATAAAGGTCATGTACACAATATATCCGGCGCCGTAGAGTCCGTAGGCGATAAACACCCCACGCAATCGGCGCACGAGTCCGGGCACCTGATGGCTCCGCGAGCCACGGGACTCGGCGTGCGCAACGTGCGCGAGCTGACGCAGAGCGGGCACGACGCCCATCAGGGTGAGCAGACCGAGGCCTCCCAGGAGGGCCCAGGCGAGACGCCACGCGATCGCGGGCGGCAGTGACACAAGGACCAACGGCACTGTTCCGGCAGACAAGATGATCCCCAGGCCCGCCCCGCTAAAGTAGATGCCAAGCCAGAGCGCCGCCCGCCGTGCGGACGCCCCCGCGCTCGCCTGAGCCACCAAACCCCCGCCGACGACGAAAGTGACACCGCCGGCGACGCCACTCATCAGCCGGAACAGCGCCAGCACGACCTGGTTGTCGGTCAGGGCGGTGCCGAATAGAGCCATAGCCGTCAGGATCAGACCCCAGAGGAAAGCCTGGGCCGCCCCCAGTCGCACGGTATACCAGGGCGCCACCAGGGCGCCGGCGAGATAGCCCGCCGCATTGGCCGTATTCATCGCGCCGGCCATCGTCAAGGACCAGCCAAGACGGTGCATCATGGCGGGTAGGATCAAGGCGTAGGCGAATCGGGCAAAACCCAAGGCGATCGCGGGTCCAGCCGCTAACGCAAAGAACACCCATAAGGGTGCGTGACCCCTGGAGACTTCGCGGGAGACTTCGGGCGGCGTCATAGGCTGGGATGTCGACGATCCCGCGTGCGCGGTGTCCGCAGGCCCGATGCCGCGCCGTTATTTCCGGGCGGCACATCAGCACGCCGGGAGGCTTCCAGCAGAATGGCGGCGACACGCTGTGCCTGAACAGCCACTTCGGCATCCCCCGTGACCAGGATGCGTGCGTTCGCGCCATCGATAAGGAGCAGTAAATCGCTGGCCAGACGGTCCGGGTCCCGTGCCCCTGCTGCGCGGGCAAGATCGGTCAGGCACCCCTGCCACCACTGTTTGTGCTGGCGCACAATTTCTCGAGCGGGCTCGTCCTCGTCTGCGACAAGCTCCACTGCGGCGTTGAGAAAGGCACATCCGCGGCGCCCCGGTCCAATCGACCGATCCTTGAACCAGTCGAATACCGCCAGGAGACGGTCGGCAGGCGCCCAGTCCGTTCTCTGACTGAGGTACGCTTCTATTGTTTGCCGCCGGGACTGATGTTGAAACGCCAGCGCCGCCGCTACCAATTCGGCCTTGGACCGATAATGGCTGTACAGGGTGGGTTTGGAGACCCCCGCGTGGCGGACCACCGTATCGACGCCAGTGACGGTAATGCCTTGCGTATAAAAAAGCGCGGCGGCCGCGGCGGCCAGACGATCATGCGTGTTCAGTGTGCCCATGCCGCTATACTGACCGGTCTGTTAAGCCCCGTCAATGCCCCGAGTCCTTTGTGTTATATCCATCGCGCAGGACGTTTCTTCTTGAGGTGTTTATTGCGCGCAAAATATCATTCGCAAACAAAGACACTGGGCCCAAGGGCAGCACAGCTCTTCACTGACCTGAATGAACTACGCCAGTCTACGTTCATCTTGGCGGATGTGGAATCGATCACCGGGCTATCGTCGGCCTCGGCGCGCAACCGCGTGCACAAGGCCCAGCGGCGAGGCTTGGTGACGCGACTGAAACCTGGCCTATAGAACCTCGTGCCATTCGAACTTGGTCGGGCCACAGAGCACATCGACAGCCCATACTTGATCACGCGTGAACTTGCATGTAGCGCACCCTATTCCCTGTCGCACGGCACTGCACTTGAGCTGCATCGCATGGTGACGCAGCCGACCTTCACAATCTATGTGTCATGCACACGGCGTGCGCATCCACAGACGGTAGGCAGCTATGATTTCCGGTTTATCCACATAAATGTGGAGCAAGAATTCGGGGCCATGAAGCGCTGGATCGACAAAGAGCGCTTCGTGATGATCAGCAACATGGAGCGCACCATCATCGATGGTCTCTGACACCCTGCATTTGCCGGTGGTGTTACCGAAGTCGCCAAGGGCTTGTGGATGAAACGGGACGCACTGAAAGTCGGACGACTGGTGGACTATGCACGACGTCTCGGCGTTGGTGCCGTCGTGCGCCGTCTCGGCTACCTGCTAGAACACTATAGTCTGGCCGATGATTTGGTGCTGGAGCCGCTGCGCGGCATGCTTACGGCAACTTACCAGCGCCTTGATCCACTGCTTCCCGCAGAGGAAGCATTTCTCTCACGTTGGCGGCTCCAGCTCAACGTGACTCCCGAAGAACTGGATGCCGTAAAGCTTGGCTAATGATTCCTCAACGAAACATTTCCTTGATCTCAAACACGCTGGTGACCGCTGGAGGGCGACGCGTCCTTGAGGCCGTCATCGAACGCGGTTACGTGCTGGCCTGGTTCCTGACCGGTTTGGCCGGCCATCCGTTACGCGACGTGTTGGCCTTAAAAGGTGGCACGGCCCTGCGACGCTGTTGGTTCGAAAGCTATCGGTTTTCGGAAGACCTGGACTTCACACTGATTCGTCCGGTTAGCCTTGAGGAGATTCTTCCTGGGTTGGGCAAGATTTTTGCGGCGGTTGAGTCCGCCTGCGGCTTGCGGATCGCTTTCGATCGCGAAGAACGCCAGAACAGCCACACATTTTATCTGCGCTATCAGGGGCCGCTACCGGCCGCGAACGACATGAAGGTTGATATCACGATCATCGAAGTCGTGTGCTTCCTGCTGCAAGATCGCCCGATTCAGCACAGCTACGACCACTTTGACGACTTGCCCGAGGGGCCAACTGCCAAGGTCTACGCCATTAAAGCAGATTGTGGTTGACAAACTGCTGGCCTTGAGTGACCGTGCGCGCAATGAACCGCGCGACCTGTATAACCTTTGGTGTCTGTTTGGCGCAACCGACTTGCGCATTGCAGAGCTTCGCGCCGCCTCCGTTCGCCATTCATGCGTATCGTTAGATTGCTTGAAGCATGTTGCTGACTAATCGCCCTGTAACCGAGAAAGACATTCAACTCATTTGCGGCTTTCCGCAAAGCGAAGACGAGTTGTTCTTCTTGTTTCCAAATGCAGAATTTCCGTTGTCCCCACCGCAACTACTAAACGCTATTGCACAGCGCTCAGACTCAACGGTAGTAGAGCTTGGTGGTGAAGTTGTCGCCTTCGCCAATTTCTATCGCCGGGAACCCTGCGGCTGCTGCGCCATTGGCAATGTCATTGTTTCCCCGGCAGCCCGCGGGCGCGGCGTAGGTCGGTATCTCATAGAACAGATGATTACCATTGCTTTTTCAAAGTATCAGGCCGCCGAGGTAATTGTATCGGTTTTCAACCGAAACGTTGCCGGCCTACTGTTTTATCCAAAACTTGGATTTCAACCTTATGCCGTCGAGGAACGGAAGGACAAGAAAGGAAATCGGGTTGCACTTATTTCTATGCGATTGCCACGAAGCGCAAGCTAGCACGTCGCTCTAGGGGGCACGCCAAAAACGGTGCGACCATGAATTTTTACATTTAGATCCAGGCGAAACGCTAACTACGCCGCCCGATCCCAGCAGAAGTGGCGCCACTTTCCGGGCTTGAGTTAAAGCCCTCGGCGGTGGCGTAACGCGGAACAATCGAGCCGGAATCTCGATAAAGAATTGACGCCACGTGACGGGACGCCACCCAGTTTTAGGATGCGCGTACTCGCCGTAGGCGTCCACTCAAACGCAGCCCATCGCGTATATTGAGACCCATAAGACTTATATTCAAGGCGCCCACCAGCCACTCCACGACCTGAGTGGTGATGAACGACGTAGAGAACGAACCGATGCGCGCCAAATGCGCGAGAACAATGGCCGTGGGCGCCAAAATCAGAAGGCCATTAAGGGCAATGAGTCGCATACGCCGGATCTTTACAGTTACCAGCCGTCCCATGTGGCCTCGGGATAACCAAAAACCGGAACCACCAGTGGCGGCAAGCGCGGGAATGAGAATGAAGAGGCCGGGCGTCACGATACAATGCGCGATCCGTGCAATCGCGGCATGAGACCCATCGAGCCAGATGAACAGCGTCGACACGAAAAACGTCGCGATCGTCAGTGTGGCCAACAGGCCGAATATCCGGTGTATGGCGTGCACGCGACCCCTTCGATTGCTGGAGTTCAGATCAGCTATGGGTTTTAGCGACATCACATCCTCATTTTGGTACGTCATCAGTAATGGGCGGCGGAAGTGAATTGTGGGCTTGTAGTTGCGTGATCATGTAGCGCAAAAGGGTGTTGATTTGCGCTTTTTCGCTTGCCTTGAGTCCCGCCGTGGCCACGCGGTTGACCTCCACGGGATAGGGCATCAGCAGCGGTTCCAGGTCTCGCCCGGCCTTCGTCAAAAAAATCTGGACCTCGCGGCGGTCATGCGGGTTGCGGACTCGTTGTAGCCACCCGTCGCGTTCCATGCGGTCGACGGTCCGCACTGTGGTGGCATCGTCAATCTGAATACGCCGACTCAATTCCTTCTGAGTAAGGCCGTCTTCTTCCCACAGAAACAACAGAAACGGCCACTGGCCTATGGGTACCCCATGGCGCGCAATACGTACGTGCAGGGCTTTGGCAAAAAGACGCGCCGCGGTATTCACCAGGTAGCCTGGGCTTTCCTGAATGACGAAGCGGGAAGAACGCCCACTCGCCTTCCGGCGGATTCTCGACCGCGCAGACTTGCCGCCGAGGACAGGGCTTTGTGGCATGGTGGGCCGCTCCATACATGGTATGAGGCTCAATATAGCATAGCAACTATTGGTATAACAACTAATGCGTCGTGCAGATCGATGACAGAAACGGACCCCGATTCTTGGACACTAGATTAGGTGGATATATGCCCTTACAGGTACGCAACAAGGAGCAGAAATCCTATGAGTAAGACACGATGCAATCACGCCCCACAGTTCAAGGCCAAGGTGGCCCTTGAGGCCCTGGCTGGGGAAAAGATCATCCACGAGATCGCGGCTAAACATCAGGTCCACCCGAACCAGGTGACCCAGTGACGTAGGCAGCTCATCGACCGGGCGGCGAGCGTCCTTGGCAAGGCCGCTCCGAGCGTCGATCCCGCAGGAGACCGCGAGACCCTCGCTCGCCAAGATCGGCGAGCTGACAGTCGAGAAGGATTTTTCACGAGCGCGCAGGCGAGACCCAGGCCTGAGCGTATTGAGCGGGTCGAACCGCAGCATCCCACCCTCCCGGTCAGCGCCCAGTGCAAGCTCTTGGCGCTGCCCCGATCGAGCGTGTATTACCACGGCAAGCCCGTAGTCTCCGACGATGGTCTGGCGCTCATGAAGCGGCTCGATGCGATCCACCTCCAGCACCCCTTCCTGGGCTCTCGACGCCTTAGGGACCGGCTGGAGCGGGATGGCGTGCTTGCTAACCGCAAGCGTATCTAGCGGCTCATGGGCGTCAATATGCAAGTCATGAATACCACAGGCGCCCTCATGATAAAGGTCTTGTTTGTAGTATGAGTCGCGAGGCGGGTCGTTCGGATAGTGCCGTCTCCGAGTCCTTCTTGGGAACCTTGAAACAAAAACTGATTTACTATGGTACCCATGCGACTCGAGAGGAAGTCAAACAAGAGATATTCGAATACGCCGGGGCGTTCTATAATGGTCAGCGGCGCCCTTCGGTATTGGGCACTATGAGCCCTCTGGCGTTTGCGGTTGCTTTCTCCTGAATGGGAAGTGTCCACTAAACCGGGTCAAGGTCAAGGCGTCATGAGATTTCTTGCCATATCGGGTAGCTTGCGGAAAGCATCCCTGAACACCGCCCTGCTGCGGGCCATGGCACGTATTGCGCCGCGGGACGTGGAAGTAACGCTATGCGTAGGTCTCGGCGACCTGCCTTTATTTAATCCTGACCTTGAGGATGCGGAGCTACCAGTCGTGATGGCCATCCGGGAACAGATACTTGCGTCAGACGCCTTACTTATTGCAAGCCCCGAATACGCGCACGGTGTCACGGGAACTATTAAGAACGCGCTCGACTGGATGGTCGGCAATGAGTCTTTTGTGAACAAGCCCGTGGCGCTATTGAACGCGTCGCCCCGCGCGACCCATGGGCAGGCCGCATTGCGGGAGACGGTTTCAACGATGTCGGCGCGAATTGTCGATGAGGCGTGCGTTACGGTTCCGCTGCTGGGTTCTGGCCTAAACGAAGACGACATCGTTCAGAGCCCTCAGATCGCGCTTGTCCTGCGAATAGCGCTGTCTTCGCTCAAAGCCGCGGTGCGGCAATCCATTCTAGAAGAATCACCCTAGCGAGTAGGCGACGATAGGCAGCTGGCACAAACTCATGGCGCTGTCACTGAGATAGCGGAAACGCGCGGCCTTCATCGCACCGTCTTTATGCCGCGCGACGTCTTATGGAAGTTATGGGATTTTTTGTGGGCTGGGGGGAGTGCATGCCAGGAAAATTTGAAGTGGTCGATAAAGTGGAGCTGTTGGGATTTATCTCGCGTTGGAACTTCGGTGACCTCATCACGAGTCATAACGGGCAACTGCGCGTTAGCCATGCACCCTTTCTTGTTGATGAACAGGAAATGGCGCTCTACTGCCATTTCGGTAGGCACGCTGCGCACATCAAAGACATAATCGCGGCCAAAGAGCTATTGATACTGTTTAAGGGGCCGCACGCCTACGTGTCTCCACGTTGGTATGAGCAAAAGGATATGGTGCCTACCTGGAACTTCCAGTCCGTGACGGTGAAAGGGCGCGCGCAAGCCGTCGGCCCGGCGGAAGTCGTGATGATCTTGGATCGGCTGACCCAGAAGCATGAAGCGCTCTATGAGAATCCCTGGCGCATAGAGGATGTCTCTGAAGAGGCCTTGAAGACAATGCTTCGTGAGATTATTGGCTTCAAGATACCCATTGACGTGCTCTGCGGGCAATACAAGCTCAGCCAGAATCGCAGCATCGACATACAAGAAATGGTGATCGGAGGTCTTCTGGCGGGTGGTAGCGACATGGAACGAGAAGTGGTGGCCAGCATGCGCCAAAACCAAACGCGGCAAGAGAAAGAATCGAGGGTTCGCGGCGCTCGGTCTGACAAGGGAATAAACCCGTGAACCGTCACCAGCAAGGGTTCGTCTAACCGATTCACCGCTGTCCCTACCTTTACTCCGGCAACAATGACCACGAGACGGGAAGTGGATCGATTTTATGCGAGGGTGGTTCGTATCCGCGGACAAGGGAATGGAGTCTTGACGATAGAGGTAGAGACAGCCCGGATGGGGCGAGACTTGCGGAGCGAGACTCGATGCGAAGCACGACAGCGCGACCGGCTCTGCCGGGGATGCGCGTTGTTGTCTTGTCCTTGCAGGTACGATAGACGAGACGTTTTGCTGTGTTGAAGAATGTGGCGATAAGTACGGTCTAAACGAGCACTAATAACCGCCCTGTAGGGCGGGTGCTATCTATCATGGGGTAAATATTGGACGCCAATTGGATTGCCGACTACGCGAAGGCCAGCAGTAACGCACTCACTGTCGAGTGGTTCGTCTCTCCACTTGAATATTCATGGCTCGGTGGGAAAAACATTGCCGACGAGGCGTTTCGTGCTCCATCGGCACAGAACGCTAAATTTGACGAGATGCTTGCACCAGAACTCTATAAGGAAGCGATGAAGTTCGACTTCCGCGCAAAAATTATGGTCTATGCGTTCATGCGAGAACCCATCGCCAAGTCCTTCGGACTGGAGATCGAAGGCGGCCTGACGAGGCTATACGGCTTGGACTTCAATTCGTGCCTGTCTCAATGGATCTATGTAATCGAGGGCTACTGCCGCCAAATCTTTCAGGTCACGAGTCCGACCAACGTAAAATCAGGAACGTGGGTCATTCCCATAACAGGCGATACGCTGCGTGACTAAGCTATCCAAGCAGTCTGCAAAGCCCTTGGCGACTATCTTGATACGGTCGTTTATCAGAGTACGAACAATGTCAGTACAACCAGGTTGAATCGACGCCTGATGCTGCACGGGAATCTTAAGGACAGTGCTTTCTACAGTCAGAAGAACTGCTTATCAGTGATGTTCGTTCTCTATGCTTTGGTATTTATCGAAATGGAAAAGAACGTACACTTCCCGAGCATCTTTCAAGATGGCCCTGGCGACGCTAATCGCATCAGCCGACGCAAGAATGTTTATGCCTATGAAATGAACCACAGTTTGCAAGACCCAAACCTACTGAAGCTCAGGCTGATGGATGAGCATGTCTAAATTAGCATCACGGTGACGCACTGGCCGCTTTCTGCGCAGCATCCAGCTTGCGATGAATCAGCGATACCAGCGTCAGAACGTCCAGCGCGTCCTGCTCGGACATGGGCCAATTTGTCTTGGGCGCATGAGCCAGCGGATTACGCACGGCACCAAATAGGCCGATCAACAGGTTCGCAAAGCCTCTCTGTTCGCTTTTTTCGGATTCGGTGGTGAGCGCCCCCAAAGCCAGAACAGGCTGCTGGCCAGCGAACGCCTTGTTCACCAGGTCAGCGCCATCGCCGCTCAAACCCGACAGCAGGCGAATCCGCTCCGCCACGCCTTTCGTTGCCTCGAAGACGGCGTGGAAATAGTTTTCGTCCAGCAGCTCGACGCGGCAGTAGTTCAGCACTTCCGCATGTATGGCGCGGCTTTCCAACGCTGCCTTGAGCCGCCCGGCACGCGCGCGCGCCGCATCCAACGTCGTTGCCTTATCGGCATGTCCGACCTTGCCATCCTCGCGCACATAGAAGCCTGAGAAGGCCAAGACGACATTGAGTTCGTTGCGCCTCCATACAAACGCCTCACGGTCACGGGCGTAGCCCACTGGGTTCATCGCACGGTTGATGAACATGATGAGATGGTTGCCGACCTGATGCTGGTTCTGTGCGCCCACCAGCGCATTAAACAGTCGTTTCCACTTGGTTATGCCGGGCGACGCGTCGGCAACCTTGATCTCTTGCAACAACCTTTCAATCTGCGTGCCACTCAGGCCGCGTTCGGTATCCGCCAGGACACGACAGGCGGCTTCGAGGTGCTGTGAGCTGAAAGGGGCAATCCGCGTCGCCAATACCTGTCTCCGTCCTCAGGTATCAGATGATGGCCTGCAAACCCTTGTCGGCAATGACGTTGAGCAGCTTGAGCGCCGGCCCGGCGGGTCGGGTGTCGCCTTGCTCCCATTTACGCACGGTCGAGGCTGAGGTGTGCAGATGGTGCGCGAACACCGGCTGGCTGAACTTCAACGTTTCGCGCAGATGCTTGATGTCCTCGGCGCTGAACTCCCGCACTGGCGGCGGGCAGATCGCGTCGAACTCGCGCATCGTCACCTGGCTGATCGCACCCACTTCGTGGAGCGTGGCCAGGTCGTCGCGCAGCGATTCAATGATCTTGCTCACAATGCACCTCCAATAACACACCTGCCTGCAACGCCTTCGACAAGACTTCCACAGACAGTTCCAAAAACACCTTTCCGGCGAATTGCAGCGCCTTCTTCTCGTCCTGCGTGATGTTCGCCTTGGCGCTTTTCGGGAACCCATGCAGGAACACGTAGCGGCTACCAATCCGGGCCGACAGCAGCGTGCGGTAGCCGCCGCTTTTGCCGCCGCCGGGACGGGCCACTCGCTTCTTGTAAAGATGGCCGCCCAAGTCCGCGTCAATCAAACCACCTTCCATCTCCTTGACCGCCTTGCACAATGCGGTATCAGGCAGCTTCTCGCCTACCTGCCACCGCGCAAAGTCCTTCCGCTTGAGGATGAGCGTCATCTTGACCTCCAAACTATACCCGAAACGGGCATAGTTGTCCATGCGCCGATGTGGCGGCGTTTCCGGAGTCCCCACGTCAGCGGACCCGGCGCAGCGAGGGTGTACCCGCAAAACGGAGAGCGACTGCCCAAAGATTGTTGCGTTGCTTTCACAGCAGTCCGGGCCGATGGAACAGGCTTCTGGCAGCGGGTCATGCGGCCACCTTTGGCTGCCGTGCGCCGACAACCGATTTGCAGCGGTTCGCCACCAGCTCGGCGGCCTTACGCACCGGGTCGTCCTCGGTGTGAACGTAGCGCATGAACATCGCCACGGTCTTGTGCGCCGTGAGGGCCATGCTGACCTTGACCGGGATACCGGAGTTGGCAATATCGGTCGCCGAGCGGTGGCGATAATTCCGCCGGCGGAATTATAGGCATCTGTTCCTTCTGGTAGTCTACCGCCGAATCACACTGATATTCGAGTGTGGAGCTGGTCCCGAGTACGGCACCGCAGGACTCTAACGCAAGGAGACATGCAGAGACCGCATGGAATCAGCGGGTATTCGAGTCGAGGATCTATGGCGGCGTGATCCCCGTACTATCATGGCGACAGCCCTCGTAAAAAGCCGCCATAGAGCGGCGCTTCTGGAGGTATTGTACCTAAACTTTAACCAAACTGCGGCACGTGTCCGTAATGATCGTAAAGCGTCTTTTTCATGAAATGCGCCAGCTATAGCAAAAGGAAGCTTACCATGCCCACCACACCGATTATTGAGGAAATAACCCAAATGACAAGCGAGGTGCACGGCGCCCTCATTGACCTATTGCCCCAGGTATCGGCTTCTGCGCGTCGGCCAACTTTTTCGGAAGCGGAAGAAATTGTTAGCACGAACGCAACTCATCTGTTTATGGCACGCGATCCCATGACATTGGCCATTGTCGGAGCGCTTACCCTGGTCGTCTTTCGCATTCCAACCGGCGTGCGTGCCTGGATTGAAGACGTAGTAGTTGACGAAAGCGAACGAGGCAAGGGAATCGGCAGGGCTCTCTGCCAAGCTGCGATCAGTTGCGCGATAACAGCTGGCGCAAGAACAGTCGATCTCACATCGCGCGTATCGCGCGATGCCGCGCATCGCCTCTATGAGTCTATCGGCTTTCAGGTGCGGGATACTAGCGTATACCGCTATAGCTCAACGCAAGAATAATATACGGGCTCCCTCCGCCCCAGAGTATCTGTCAGCTCTCGTCCTAATTTCTTGAGGAAGCAGGAGGATTAGCTACGCTTAATGGCGACGCTTATGCGGTGGGCACCATGAAGTCCGATCAGTTACCAAATGGGTCAAAAATGTATACCGGGAAGTGTCCCTGAAGCAAATCATAAGATTCTAAGTCCGATACGTTCCAGTGGTCACGAGCACGCGGGGCGACATTCGTTTGGGCCTGGCCGCAGTCTGCTTCTACTTCACGGCCGACACAGTAGGATTTGCACCTATACCATAAGAAAGCACTATCGGGTTGGACAGGATGCTTAAATTAGCATGATGGGTAACGTGCGCCAAAGGGGGACATACGGACATTCAGTCTAGCGATATCAACCTGGAACCTTTAACATGGCTGAGCGGAGAACGTAATAACATTCACTCAATGCGTGGCGGGGACAGATCCTCTGTATTCAAAGTGGATGCCTATTCTTTGCTGATCCAAAGAAGGGCACCACGAGTACGGCCGCGTTGGCGAGGGCGCCTCTAGCCAAGCCTGATCACGCCCGCGCAGCATCCGCGCTGGCCTGTTGAAAACCGAGAAACGCCCGGATGGCACCCGCGTTACGCATGGCGTCTGCGTAGCCCAAAGCCATGAGATGGCGGCAATACCCTCGTTCGAACAATAAGTAACTCGACAAAGCGCTATCCGGACGGCCGCGTCTGGCAAGCGCCCCCAGGAAGAACCGCAGGGCAGCGGGCAGGGTGCCCTGGTACAAATTCGCGATAGCCGCCAAATTCTGGCTAGGGTGCAAGGCAAAGCAAGCGATCTCGGAGAGCCCCATGGAGCCCCCTTGGTTGCCGCGCCGTAAAGCGTCGACCGTCTGATTGATACGCTCCAGTCGCTCCAAATCAGGATTCAGGCTTTCCAGGAAAATGCTGTTCAGGACATGGCCGGCCATTTGCGCGACCGAAGGCGGGCCAAGGGGGGCTGTGACCGCCAGGTCGGGGCTTTGGACACCGATCACAAACAGCCGTTTAGCCCCCAAATGGAGGGCGGCACTTAAGGGCGCCGTTTGGCGCATGGACCCGTCCCCGAAATAACCGTCGCCCAGGGCCACGGGCGCAAACACAAAGGGGATGGCAGACGACGCCAATAAATGCGCCAAAGTGATCTGGGTGGGAAGGCCTACGCGATCGGCGCGAGACCAGGAACCGAGTTCCGGGGCCCCTTGAAAAAACGTGACCGACTGCCCCGTGGCATAAGACGAGGCCGTCACGCTCAGTGCGTGCACGAGTCCGGCATCGATGTGAGCACTTACATCCGACAACGAAAGGTGGCTAGCCAAAAGACGCTCAAGCGGGGTGCGATCCAGCAAGGCCAAAGGCGCTGGCGCCCCAAATCGGCCGAGAAGAAACGCCGAAAGCCAGCGTCCCGCATTCGCCATAAGGTGGAACCAGTCGGCCGCAAAGACCTGCTCAACCTGAAAATGGCCCCAAATCTGCGTCAGCCGCTGGACGCCGAGCCGCAGGTCGTCTGCGTGGGCCGCAAGGGTCGTACAATTGATGGCGCCCGCCGAGGTCCCGCAGAAAATATGAAACGGGTTTTTGGCGTGTCTCGGCACAATCCGCACGACCGCCCGCAATACGCCCACTTGATAGGCCGCATGGGCGCCACCGCCTGACATCACCAACGCAAGTTTGGGTTCTGTTCCCACAGAAAGAGTGTAGTCAGAAAACGGGGGGACGGGTGCATTCAGATGCCCGGCATCCCGCTCAGACGATCAAAATCCCTCAGGACGCCAAGGCGCGCTTTAAAATCTCATTGACCTTGCCCGGATTGGCCTTGCCGCGGCAGGCCTTCATGGTCTGGCCGACAAAGAACGTCAGCACCTTCTCCTCGCCGGCCCGATATTGGGCGACCTGCTTTGGGTTAGCTGCGATCACTTGGGCCACAATCTGTTCGATGGCGGAATCGTCGGTAATTTGCTGTAAGCCGCGGGCCGCAATAATGCTGTCAGCATCGCCTCCCTCCTCCCACATCGCTTCAAAGACATCCTTCGCGGTCTTGCCAGAAACCGTGCTGTCGGCGATACGCCGCAAAAGGCCGCCCAGGGCCTTGGCGGTCACCCTTGCTGCCGTGATATCGAGGTTTGCGCTGTTAAGGTGCGCCAAGAGCTCCCCAGCCACCCAGTTGGCCGCGAGCTTCGGCTCGACTGCGGCAGACTTCACGGTCTCCTCGTAATAATCCGCAAGTTCCCGACTTCCGGTAAGGACCGCGGCGTCGTACGGAGATAAACCGTAGTGCGCGCAGAAACGTTGCCGCTTGGCATCCGGAAGTTCCGGCATCGTGTCTTTCACCTCGGCCAAAAGCTCCGGGGAAACGACGAGCGGCGGGAGGTCGGGGTCGGGGAAATAGCGGTAATCGTTGGCCTCTTCCTTGCTACGCATGGGTCGCGTTTCGTCGCGTACCGAATCGTAGAGCCGGGTCTCCTGCCGCACCTGCCCCCCCGACGATACTAAGGCGATTTGGCGTCTGACCTCATAGTCTATGGCGCGCTCCACGAACCGGAAGGAATTAATATTCTTGAGCTCGGCGCGGGTGCCGTACCGGCTCTCGCCCAGCGGTCGAACGGAGACATTGGCGTCACAGCGAAACGAGCCTTCCTGCATATTCCCGTCACAAATCTCAAGATAACGCACCAGGGTGTGCAGGGCCTTTAAATACGCGACCGCTTCGGCGGGCGAACGCATATCGGGCTCGGAGACGATCTCAAGCAAGGGAGTCCCGGCACGATTGAGATCTACGCCCGTTAAGCCCTCCCACGCCTCATGGAGGGACTTGCCGGCGTCTTCTTCCAGATGAGCGCGGGTGATCCCGACCCGCTTCTCACCGGCCTCGGTCGTAATCGACAGCTGCCCGCGCTCGACGATCGGGTGCTCGTACTGACTGATCTGGTAGCCTTTGGGAAGATCGGGGTAAAAGTAGTTCTTGCGCGCAAACACCGAGCGTGTGTTGACAGTGGCCCCGATCGCTAGGCCCAGCCGGACGGCCATACGCACCACCTCCGCGTTCAAAACCGGCAACACCCCGGGGAGCGCGATATCGACGACATTGGCCTGGGTATTGGGCGCCGCGCCGTAGGCTGTAGGGGCGCCCGAAAAGATCTTACTTACAGTCTTTAGCTGGGCATGCACCTCAAGACCGATAACCGTTTCCCACTCCATCTGATCTCCTGGATTAAAAGCCGGCTGGTACCCGCTTGTGCCAATCGGTTGTCTCCTGGAACTTATGCGCCACACTCAATAATCGCGCTTCGTCCAAATAGCGCCCTATGAGCTGTAAACCGACCGGGAGACCGTCTACAAACCCGGCTGGCAGGGAGATCGCCGGTAGGCCAGCGAGATTCACGGGGATAGTATAAATATCGTTTAGGTACATAGAGACGGGATCGTTCTTGGCGCCCATGGCAAAAGCCGGCGAGGGCGCGGTAGGCCCTGCGATCACGTCACAAACCTCAAAGGCCTGCGCGAAGTCTTGGGCAATAAGACGCCTTAATCTCTGCGCCTTCAGGTAATACGCGTCATAATAACCGGCGGACAAGGCGTAGGTGCCGATCATGATGCGCCGCTTCACCTCGGGGCCAAAACCTTGGCTGCGCGTCTTCTTATACATATCCTCAAGATCGCGGTACTCGGCGGCGCGGTAGCCATAGCGCACGCCGTCATAGCGGGCAAGGTTAGAAGACGCCTCGGCGGGCGCAAGCACGTAATAGCAGGGGAGCGCGTGACTACTATTGGGCAAACTGATATCGACGAGCTTGGCACCTAAACGCTCGTACTCGTGCAGAGCCGCCTGCATCGTGTCCCCCACTGCAGCATCAAGCCCTGCGCCGAAGTGTTCCCGCACCACGCCAATCCGCAGACCCCCGATATCAGACCGCAAAGCGGCTTGATAGTCGGGCACGGGTGCTGTCAGAGCGGTCGCATCCCGGTCGTCGAAGCCCGCCATCGCGGCCAGCAACAGCGCGCAGTCCTCGGCGGTCTGGGCCATGGGGCCGGCCTGATCGAGAGAAGACGCAAAAGCGATCATGCCGTATCGGGACACCCGTCCATAGCTTGGTTTAAGACCGGTGATGCCGCAAAGCGCCGCCGGCTGGCGTATCGATCCCCCGGTGTCAGTGCCGGTCGCAGCCGGCACGAGCCGCGCAGCCACAGCGGCTGCCGAACCGCCCGAGCTCCCTCCCGGGACCCGCTTGGCATCCCACGGATTGCGGACGGGACCAAAGAACGAGGTCTCGTTGGACGAGCCCATGGCAAATTCGTCCATATTGGTCTTCCCGACCGGCACGCACCCGGCGGCGTTTAACTTCGCCACGACGGTCGCATCGTAGGGAGCAACAAAGTCCGCCAACATCCGCGAGCCGCAGGTCGTCCTGATCCCGGCCGTACAGAAGATGTCTTTGTGAGCGATAGGGACACCCAGCAGCGGGCCACCCCGTCCGCCCTGGCGGGCGGCATCAGCCGCTCGTGCGGCTTTCTCCGCCCCGTCGCGGTCGACCGTAATGAAGGCGTTGAGTCCCGGCTGGGATTGGATGCGGCGCAAAACGTCCTGAACGAGTTCCGCGCTGGAATACTGGCCTGCGGCTAAGCCTTGAACTAATTCGGCAATTGTCAAAGTCAACGGTCATTCCCCAGAAAATCGCACGCCGCGCCCGCCCGGTGGCGGCCGGCCTCCTTACTCGATCACCTTGGGGACCAAATAAAGCCCGTCGCGGCTGTCCGGCGCCAAGGCCAACAAACGGTCCCGATCGGCCTCTAGGCTTACGGCGTCCGGCCGCAAGCGCAATATCGCCTCATCCGGATGGGTCATCGGCTCTATCCCATCTGTAGTGACGGCGTTCATCTGGGAAACGAGACCGAGTATCCGAGACAGGTCCCCGGCATAGCTATCCCGCTCTTGCTCGGTCATCCCCAAGCGTGCAAGATGCGCTATCTTTTCGACATCTTCTCTATTCACAAGGCGTCATCTTCGGTCGCAACGTTAATCCGTCGCACGCTACCACATTTCCGCCCCTGGTTGAACCCATGGGGGCCGATTGATACAGTAGGGCAATTTTAAACCCCTACCCTAAAAAATAAGGGATACAAACTTTATGTTTGGACGGCTGCGATCCTATTTTTCCAACGACCTTGCCATCGACCTCGGAACAGCCAATACCCTTATTTACGTTCGCGATAAGGGGATCGTTCTCAACGAACCCTCGGTCGTCGCCATCCGCCAAGAATTCGGATCGCGAGGGGGACGCAATATTCTCGCGGTCGGCATGGAAGCCAAGCGCATGCTTGGCCGCACACCTGGCAGCATCCAAGCGATTCGGCCGATGAAGGATGGTGTCATCGCCGATTTCACCGTGACCGGCGAGATGCTCAAGTATTTCATCCGCAAGGTTCACGAAAAGCGCATCTTCCAGCCCAGTCCGCGCATCGTGATTTGCGTGCCATGCGGATCGACCCAAGTCGAACGCCGCGCGATTCGCGAATCCGCGCAAAAGGCCGGTGCCAACGAAGTCTACCTGATCGAGGAACCGATGGCCGCCGCTATCGGCGCGGATCTGCCGATCGCCGAACCAACGGGGTCCATGGTGTTGGACATAGGTGGCGGCACGAGCGAAGTCGGGGTCATTTCCCTCGGCGGCCTTGTTTACTCTCATTCCCTGCGCATTGCGGGCGACAAGATGGACGAAGCCATCATCAGTTACGTCCGCCGCAAGTACGGCTTGCTGATAGGTGAAGCGACCGCGGAGAAGATTAAGAAGGACATCGGTACGGCTTGGCAAAATAGCGAGATTCGTCAGATGGAGATTAAGGGTCGGCACATCGCAGACGGCGTGCCAAGAAGTCTCGTCCTGAACAGCAAAGAGGTCCATCTCGCCTTAAGCGAAGGCCTCGCTGGCATCGTCGCGGCCATTCGGCTTGCGCTCGAGCAAACACCGCCCGAGCTCGGGGCCGACATTGCCGAAAAGGGCTTGGTGGTCACTGGTGGGGGGGCGCTTTTGCGCGATATTGACCGGATGCTCATGGAAGAAACCGGACTTCCTATCGTTATCACCGACGATCCTTTAACCTGCGTCGCCCGTGGTTGCGGTCGGGCCCTTCAGGAAATGGATGTTCTCGGCGACGTCTTCGCTTACGAATAACGCGGTTCCAGGGCGCGGGGCCTTGGGCCCTGGGCCCTGGAACGCGCGACATACGTGGTAAACACATGGGTACCTTTCTCGGCTGGTCTATCAAGCGGCCCTCTTCGCTCACCAAACTGGTACTGCTGACCTGCGTATCCGTGACGCTTATTGTCCTTGATGCCCGCCATGAACACGGGACCCACACGTTCCGAACTTTCATGGGCCGGGCGACGTATCCAATTGAAAGCCTCGCGGCGCTACCCTTTTCTGCGACTAGGCACCTCGACCAGGACCTGAGGACAAATGCCGAGCTACGCCACGCAAACCAGCGCCTGCGCCGACGCGATCTGAAGCTTGAGGCACGCCTCACGCGTTTTGACGCCTTGCGCCGAGAGGTAGCACGCCTCACAAAGCTGCTCAAGGGCACCCCGATCCCAGGCTACCGGGAAACATTGGCCCGAGTGCTCGCCGTAAGCTCCGGTCCCTTTACCCAGCGGCTTATCCTGAACGAAGGGAGTCGCCACCATGTTTACGTGGGCCAAGCCGTCATAGACGCTCACGGGATCGTGGGGCAAGTCGTAGCCGTAGCCCCCGAGACCAGCGATGTCATGCTCGTAACCGATCCTAATAGTGGCGTTCCGGTCGTTTCTTCGCGCGACGGCCTGCGCGCCATCGCCTTCGGAACGGGCTCAAGCAATGGCCTTAAGGTTCCCTACCTTACGGTCACCGCTGACATTCGCCCAGGTGACATCCTGGTGAGCTCAGGGCTCGGAGGCATCTATCCTCCCGGCTATCCCGTGGCCCGAGTAACCGAGGTGACGAGTAACCCCAACCTCGCTTTTCTCAAGGTTCGGGCCGTTGCGCTCGCCCGACTCAGCTACCATACGCACGTACTTCTGCTGTGGCCCAAAAAACCGCTACGAGCAAGAGGGCCTTTAGGTGGATAGTTCGTTCACATTGAGCCAGCGCGCCACCATCGTGGCCACGTTTGCCATAGCGGTACTGCTCACCCTCGCCCCTCTTCCGCGCGCCGTGAGCCTCCTACGACCTGATTGGGTCGCTCTGGTTTTGGTGTACTGGTGTTTGGCTATCCCTGACCGGATAGGCGTAGGCAGTGCCTGGGTATTGGGCCTGTTCCTGGACGGACTCTACGGCTCTCTTTTCGGCGAACAAGCGTTGGCCAAGGCGCTTTTAGCGTTCCTTACGCTACGCTTTTCGCTCCGGCTGCGCGTATTCCCGCGCTGGCAACAATCTCTGGCCGTAGGCATCCTGATCGCGGTCAGCGATGTATGGGTCCTCATGGTGAAATCCCTTGTGCAAGGAATCGCGCCGATTTGGAGCGACACCGCGCCTATGATCGCAAACGTGATCATATGGCCGTTCTTGTTCACCGTACTCCGGGAGGTGCGCCGCCGCGCCAAGATCAGCTAGCCCATGCACCGCATCCCGCTCAAGAACGACACGAAAGAAATCCGGCTGTTCGAGGCCCGAATACTGGTCGCCGTCATTTTGGGCGCGGTACTCATAGCCGCCCTGCTCACGCGTTTGAGTTATCTCGAGGTAATTCGACACCATTACTACGCTACTCTCGCCGAGAACAACCGCATTAGCCCCATTCCGATCCCGCCCGCGCGCGGAATGATCCTGGACCGCAACGGCGTCGTGCTCGCCGAAGACTTTCCGGTCTTTACTTTACAGGTCGTGCCCGATCAGGTTCCGAACATGAGCCACTTGTTGGCAAAACTCAAAAACCTCATCGCCCTCAATAAGCGCGATCTTCACGACTTCCGTCGACGCCTGGCGCAACATAAACCCTTCCAGAACGTCACTCTGCGCGCTCACCTGAGCGAGGCCGAGGCGGCCCGCATCGCGGTCAACCTGACCCGCCTCAAGGGCGTGGGCCTACATGCCCGGCTGCGCCGTTATTACCCCTTAGGAGGTCTTGCGGTGGACGCCATCGGGTACGTCAGCCGCATCACGCCGGGCGAGGAGCAAGGCTCGCGCGCGGCGCGCTACTTCGGGTATCGGCACGTAGGCCAGCTCGGTGTCGAGCGTAGTTACCAAAAGCAGCTCATGGGCCGCATTGGGTTTAAGGACGTCGAAATGAATGCGGAGGGACGCGCCGTCAAGGTATTGAAGCGCATTTTGCCGCATGCCGGCCACAATCTCTACCTCAATATTGACGCCCAGATGCAAGCGATTGGCGAGCAAATGCTCGACAACCGGCCGGGCAGCGTGGTGGCCCTGAACCCTCGCACCGGCGCCGTACTCACTTTGATTAGCAGCCCTATATACGATCCAAACCCGTTTGTGGACGGCATCCGCGAGAAGGCTTACAGGGCGCTTGCCACCAATCCGAACGGGCCTTTAAACAACAGGGCGCTCAACGGCTTGTATCCCCCCGGATCTACCATTAAACCGTTTTATGCGTACGCCGCCCTCCAGACGAACTGGTTCCATCCCCATAAACACATTACGTGTCCCGGTTACTACCATCTTCCTCATAGCGCCCACTTGTTTCATTGCTGGAAACCCTTGGGCATGGGGCGCGTGGACCTGAAAAAAGCGATCGAGGAGTCGTGCGACGTCTTCTTTTACCATCTGGCCTTTGAACAAGGCATAGATCGGATGACCCGCTATCTCACCTATTTCGGTTTCGGGCACCGCACGGGCATCGATCTTCCGGGCGAGTATCGTGGTCTCGTCCCCACCGCTGCCTGGATCAAGGCCAGCAAGCGGCCTTGGTATCCTGGTCAAACGGTTATCACGGGCATAGGCCAAGGTCCTTTGCTCGTGACGCCGCTGCAGCTCGCCGATGCCGTCGCGACCCTCGCCAACCACGGGGTACGGATGCGCCCTGAGGTCGTAGGCGGGATCGTCAACCCGGCGACCCATCAGGTGCGCTATATCAAGCCCCACAGTTATCCTGCCATCCCGCGACGTCACAAAAATAGCCTGAAGAGACTGATCCGAGACATGACGCAGGTGGTCGAGGGTCCGCACGGGACAGCACGCGGTATCGCCTACGGCCTACCCTACAAGGTCGCGGGCAAGACTGGTACCGCGCAACTGTGGAACGCCTCTCCGGGTTTCAAAGGGAAACATATACGCTCGGACGCCCTATTCATCGCCATGGCTCCTATACCTCACCCACGGATTGCTATCGCCGTAATCGTTGAACACGCGGGATTCGGAGCCCTGGCCGCAGCCCCCATTGCCCGCGCCCTCATGAACTTCTATCTCCTAGGCCACGTGCACGCGCGTCCCGAGAACCAAGCACGGACCCAGGTCGCGCTAGCGAGGACTCATCCATGACCATTTTTGAGCGCTGGCATCTCGACAAACCTTTACTGACAGCCCTCCTCATACTCGCCGCGGTGAGTCTTGTCGTGCTTTACAGTGCGAGCGGTGATAGCCTGCGCTTTGCCCTCAGTGACGCGGCGCGCCTTGTGATCGGTTTCGGGATCATGGTCGGAGTCGCCCAGATCTCACCCGAAACCTATCGCCGCTGGTCCGTCCCTTTATTCGCGGCCGGCGTACTGGGGCTCGTCGGGGTACTCGCCATAGGCGTAGTACGGTTCGGCGCTCGTCGGTGGATTGCTTTGGGGCCGATGTCGATACAGCCGTCGGAATTCATGAAGCTATCCGTCCCCATGATGCTGGCGTGGTTTTTTTCACGCTACAGCCTCCCACCGCGGATCTGGCACATCGCGAGTGCCACCCTGCTCTTGTTGCTACCGGTGCTCTTGATTGCCAAGGAACCCGATCTCGGGACTGCGCTCATCGTTCTTTTGTCGGGGATCATCGTCTTATTTTTGGCCGGCATGAGTTGGCGAACGATCCTCGGGGTCGTGCTCCTGGGACTCGCGGCGGCGCCCATTTTATGGGCCCATATGCATCACTACCAACGGCAACGTATTTTCATACTCTTTCACCCCGAAGCCGACCCCCTGGGCGCCGGCTACCACGCGATCCAAGCGATGATCGCGGTCGGGTCCGGGGGCCTTTTTGGGCAAGGCTGGCTGCACAGCAGCCAAGCCCACCTGCACTTCCTGCCCGACAGTACCACGGACTTCGCTTTCGCGGTCTTTTGCCAGGAATTCGGGCTTTTTGGTAATCTCGCCTTGCTTGGGCTTTATCTCTTTATCGTTTACCGGGGCCTGCGCATCGCATTCGCGGCCCAAGACAGTTACTCGCGACTCCTAGCAGGCTCGCTGTCCATCCTGTTTTTCTTTGACGTCTTCATTAACATGGGGATGGTGGCGGGCATCCTGCCGGTAGTGGGCGTACCGTTGCCGCTTTTGAGTTATGGGGGCACGTCGCTCATTATCGTCATGGCTGGCCTCGGCGTCCTCATGAGCATTCATGGCCATCGGCGACTCGTAAACTGATGCCTGCGGTCGGGCCGTCCGGAGTCCGTAACTCACTGACGAACGCAGCGTTTTGGGCGCACTGGGACCAAAAATGCTGTTACTCTTCCGAGTATGGACGAGAGAACGATGCACCCTAAAAAGCGGGGCCAGCGCGGCCCGTGTCACGGTGCGCGCGGGCTTGTCGCCCTTAGCCTCGCCGTAGCCCTCAGCGGCTGTGGGTTTTTGCCCAGTGTCGGGTATCGCAATCCGGCGGACCTGAGGCCACAGACCGTCGTCCCGCGCGTCCTGCCCTTAAGCCCCTATGGCAATAGCCCCTATACCGTGAATGGCCGAACCTATTACCCGCTCAAATCCGCAGCCGGGTATCGGCAGCGCGGTATCGCCTCTTGGTACGGACGTCCGTTCAATGGCCAAAAGACCTCCGACGGCGAAACCTACAATATGTACGCGATGACCGCCGCCAACAAGGTCTTGCCCCTGCCGTCTTATGCGCTGGTACGCAACCTCAACAATAACCGCACGGTGATCGTTCGAGTGAACGACCGCGGGCCCTTTTACCCCCACCGCATTATCGACTTATCGTATGCGGCCGCCGCGCGCCTTGGGATCCTCGCGACCGGCACAGCGCCGGTGGAAGTCGAGGGCCTAGCCCCCGGTCAGACCGGGGTCGCAGCAGCCCGGTCTGACCGGGGTCGCAGCCCCGATGTCTTTGGGCCCCATCGCCCGGCTGTTGCGCGCAGGGGCTTCTTCCTCCAATTTGGGGCCTTTTCTCGGCATCGGGATGCCGGGCACTTGGAGACACACCTTCACCACAAGGGGCTTGATCATATTCACATATTCCCGCAAAGGATCGGCGGGCGTACACTCTTTCTCGTACGCATGGGCCCAGAAAGCAGCAAACGTAAGGCCCAAGCCCTTTCGTCACAGCTAGCCCGAGAAGGACTGGGCCCAGCCGTCATCGTGGATCCCTAACACCTATGATCGTCTATCTCAACGGACAATGGATACCGGCCGAGGAAGCTCGCGTATCGGTGTTCGACCGCGGCTTTATCTTCGGGGACAGCGTCTACGAGGTCATTCCGGTATACGGGTATCACCCGTTTCGAACCGCCGCGCACATCCGCCGGCTTGAGGCGAACTTGGCGGCCGTGGGTATGGACAAAGGGCGCGTGGGTCTCGATTGGCCGAGCTTTTTCCGGCAGTTGGCCGAAACCTTGCCGTCCGGTGATGGAAGCATGTATCTGCAAATCAGCCGGGGGGCGGCCCCCCGCCAACACGCGTTTCCCGCCAACGCCCCCCTTACGGTGTTCGCCTACGCCAGACCGCAAATCGCGGAGGCCTCCGAACGCTTGACCATCGGCATCAAGGCCGCTTTACTGGACGATATCCGCTGGGCGCGTTGCGACATCAAGAGCACCTCGCTCATAGCCAATGTCCTTCTCGTCCAAGAGGCCTTGGCGCGCGGCGCAGACGAGGCGCTGCTCGTTCGTGATGGCTACGTGAACGAAGGTGCTGTCAGCAATGTTTTTATCGTCCGATCCGGTCGCCTGTTCACGGCTCCCCGCAGTCATTACCTATTGGGGGGTATAACTCGAGACGTGCTTTTAGAGCTCGCCGCCATCTGCGTCATTCCCGTCGAGGAACGCGCCCCCACGCGCGCCGAGTTGCTAGCGGCCGACGAAGTCCTCATCACAAGTTCGACACGCGAGGTGACAGCGGTCACCGAGATTGATGCGCAGGGCGTAGGCGACGGTAGCCCCGGTCCGATCTTTCGGCAACTGCACAGCGCCTTCCAGGCGTTTAAAGATGATGTCCGCCAGGGCATAAGCCGCTAAATGGCAGACGCAAACGGTAAGGATGACGGACACAGCCCGGAACTTCTCACTTTTCCGTGCCCAATCGATATCAAGGCCTTGGGACACCAATCGCCGCGCTTCGAGGCGCTTGTGCACCAACTCATATCTCATCACATAGAACCGCATGAGTTGCTTGCCGTATCGCGCCGGGAAAGCCGTGGCGGTAAGTACGTGGCGCTTACGGTCACCATCCAGGCCCGGAGTCGGGCCCAGCTTGACGCGATCTACCAGGCCTTATCCGGCTGCAAAGATGTCCTAGTGGCCCTATGACCGAACTGCGGATACAAAGATGGCCGGGGCTTATCGAGTACCGGCAGACCTGGCGCGCCATGCAGGACTTTAACGCCGAGCGCACCGACTCGACCGTAGACGAGCTCTGGCTGGTCCAGCACAGCCCAGTCTACACTCGTGGGCGTAACGCGCGCGAAAAGGCCCCAAACGGCACCATTCCGACGATCGATACCGACCGCGGCGGGGACCTGACCTACCACGGGCCGGGCCAGCTTATGGCCTACAGCCTCTTCGATCTGACGCGTCTTGGGATCGGGGTGCGGCACCTTGTATCCGGCCTCGAGTCGGTGGTTCTGGCGACACTCGCGCGCTTTGGGATCGAGGGACAAAGACAGGTTGGCGCGCCCGGAGTTTACGTCAAAGCGGCAAAAATCGCGGCCCTAGGATTGCGCATCCGCGGGGGCCGTAGCTATCATGGCTTGGCCCTTAACGTCGCCATGGACCTCAAACCTTTCGCATCGATTGCGCCTTGCGGCTACCACGGACTTAAAGTCACCCAGCTAGCGGACTGCGGTGGCCCCTCGGAACTCACCGTCGTCGCCGAGGTCTTGGCTCAGGAATTTTTGACACACTTCGGGTTCACACCCCAGGAGGACAGGCATGAACCGTACGGCGGATCCGAATAGCACCTCCTCGCGGGCCCTTAAAGGTCTTCAAAAGATTAAGGTGGTCACGGCGCAAACCCAGGAACGGCCGGCGTCCAAGCCTTCCTGGCTGCGGGTGCGCTCGCCCCTGGCGCCGGAGGTCGGACGCTTAAAGGCCATACTGCGCGACCATGACCTCCATAGCGTCTGTGAAGAAGCGTCCTGCCCCAATATCGGCGAATGTTTTACCCATGGGACCGCGACCTTCATGATCATGGGGCGTCTTTGTACCCGCCGCTGCCCTTTCTGCGATGTCGCCCATGGGCGGCCTGATCCGCTCGACGTGGACGAACCCCACCATCTCGCGCAAGCGATCAGGGCCATGGGTTTGCGATTCGTCGTGGTCACATCCGTCGACCGCGACGATCTTCGCGATGGAGGGGGGGGCCATTTTGCCGCCTGTATCCGCGCAATACGACAACAGGCGCCAGACATCACGGTAGAGACGCTGGTCCCCGACTTCAGGGGGCGAGTCGATGCCGCCCTGGCGGCGATGGCTGACTCGCCGCCCGACATCTTTAACCACAACATGGAAACGGTCCCGCGGCTCTACAAATCCGTGCGCCCAGGCGCGGATTACCAAGGCTCTCTGTCGTTGTTGAAGACGTTCAAGGACCGGTATCCGCACATCCCGACCAAATCGGGTTTAATGGTAGGTTTGGGGGAGACCCGCGACGAGATCGAGGCGACCCTATCCGATTTGCGGGCCTACGGGTGTGAGTGGCTCACCTTGGGCCAATACCTACGGCCGAGCCTAGCCCACCTCCCGGTCGATCGCTATGTAAGCCCAGAGGAGTTCGCGGAACTCGCAGAGGTCGCGCATCAGCTCGGATTCACCAATGTGGCAAGCGGGCCTCTCGTGCGCTCGTCTTACCATGCGGATCGACAGGCAGCTGGTGAGCAGGTCGGCATGTGATCGTCTGGCACGGGCTCGTCAATGCGCTGGTCACGCCGCCCGGGCTTTTTCTCGTCCCGCTTGGCCTTGGCCTCGCCTTAACGTGGTGGAAGCCGCGCTGGGGGATTGCGATCATTGCCGTGTCTTGGGTTGGCCTTACCCTCTTTAGTCTGCCCGTTATCGCGGCCCTACTTACCACAAGGTGGGAGAGCTATCCGGCCCTTACAAACCCGCTGCCGAAGGGTCCGCGCGCCATCGTGGTTCTAGCCGCCGGGCGCTACCGTAAGGCCCCCGAATACGGAGGACATGACACGGTCGGGGCCGATACACTGGTGCGTCTACGCTACGCAGCGCACCTCTTTCGCAAAACCCGGCTGCCGATTCTCGCATCAGGCGGCGCCCCGCTCGGCGGGCCGCCGGCCGCGATCCTTATGCGCCAAGTTCTGCGCCGCGACTTTAAGACGCCCGTGAAATGGGTAGAAGACCGGTCCCACACCACCAGTCAAAACGCCCGCTATTCGGCCGCTATTCTCTTGCCGCTCGGGATTCACGCTGTCTTTCTTGTGACCCAAGCCTGGCATATGAAGCGCGCGGCCCTGTTGTTTCGACGGGCCGGCTTCACGGTGGTCCCGGCTCCGACTGACTTTGTGACAAAAAGTCGGCGCAGCGGCACAATCCTGTTTTATTTACCAAACGCCCACGCACTCGCGCTCTCGGCGACGGTCGCCCATGAGATGATAGGCGTGCTCTGGATCCATCTTCGTTCATTGCTGCCTCGTTCGCTAGCCCACGCCATCAATACCGCCTAGGCGGTGTCCTTAAGTCCGATTTCTCCGAAACCGGCGATGGACTAGCGTAGACCTCTGTCCCGGGTGGAGATCACCATGAGCACGTCAGAGAAATTCGCCTACGAAGGAGACCCGGCATCGACGCCGAGCCCGGAAACTCCTTATTTCGTGGAAGAGACTTTAAGCATCTTACGTCGCATCGGGGCCTATCTGTCCGATCGTCAGCTCACAACCATGCGTCGCGATCTGGAAAGACGCGTCCGCGAACACCCGGGGGCCAGCATCGCTATTGGCTTTGGTGTCGGCTTCATACTCGGTAAGCTCATAAAACGGTAGGTGGTAAGCATGGCGACCCAATGGAACTCGGAATCGTTAAGACCAAAGCCGGGCAGAGTCCAGCGCTCCATTGTGGAACTCTTTCGCCACGCCGTGACCGAAGCGGCTGATCTCGTCCGCAGCGAGGCCACTCTCGTCAAGCTTGAGCTCGAAGAAAGCACCCGGGCGATCATTATCGATGCCCTGAAGGCTACTCTCTACAGCGCGATCGCGCTTCTTGGCCTCCTCAGTCTTCTTGCGTTTCTCATTATAGGACTGGCCGCCCTCATCGTGGGACACGTGACAGCGATCACGAGCTTCTGGGCCAGCGCCTTGATCATTGGGGCGGTCTTCACGACCGCCGGCGGACTTATGGCTATGCGTCACGCGAAGCGCATTGGCCATGACGCCCCGATGAGCAAATCGCGCAGCGATATCGCGACTGATAAAGAATTCATTAAAAACGAGTGGAAGAATAAGGTCGGAAACAGAGGATCATAATGCGTCATGAATTCGTTGAAGTTTTTTCGTCAGAAGATGCCCGCGAGGAGGCCGAGCGTCACCGTCGCGATCTCGCCGATACCCTGGATGCGCTCAGTGAACGCGTGGGCGGCGCGGTTGAGAACCTCGAACGACAGGTCATGTTCCCGGTGCGCTGGGCCGTTGAACACCCTCTGCCCACGCTCGGTTTAAGCCTGGCGGCGGGACTTTTGCTCGGCGCCCGCTCGGGAAGGCCACGGGCGCGGCGATCAAGCGCTTTGGCCCGTGAACTTGAAGGGGCCTATCTTCAGGGCCGGCGCGATGAGGTCGAGCAACGGCCGGCGCGCGAGCCGGACTACTGGGCCAACATCAAATTGGCTCCGCCAAGCTCCGACCTTGGAGCCTTGCTTCTTGAGGCTGCAAAACCGCTGCTTGCCCGTCTTACGAGCGGTTTAGTCGACAGCTTTCAGAATACCGGGCGTAGCTAAGGATCAACCCCGGTCTCTATCGTTCCCGCATCCACGGCCCCGGGGCCTAGCACGAGGGGCACAGCTCGCCCTTCTTCGAAGACCCGCGGCGCGTGAAATCTCTGCCTTGACACAGTACAGTACGCCGGACATGTCAGGTGGGATTACGCGCGGGTGATGCGATGGAACGAAGCGAGAGGTTCAATAGCCTAAGTCATGTCGCAGGTGGGATTCTCGCGACATTGGGGACGATAGTCTTGATCGTGATCGGAGCCGAGCGCGACGATCCGTGGCGTATCGTCAGCTTTAGCGTCTACGGCACCACGCTAATCTTTCTTTATACCTCGTCGAGCCTATACCACGCGCTCAGCGGGCGGGCGCGGCGGGTCTTTCAACGGCTCGACCACACGGCGATCTATCTTTTGATCGCCGGAACCTATACACCGTTTGCGCTTGGCCCGTTGCGCGGGCCCTGGGGCTGGTCCCTATTTGGCGTCCTGTGGGGCCTGGCGGTACTGGGCATCGTGCAAGAGTTCATTCCCCAGCGTACGCGTCGGATGTCGATGATCTTCTACATCCTCATGGGGTGGCTTATCGTCATAGCCATAGACCCCCTCACAAGCCGCTTGGCCCCGGGAGGTCTTGCATGGCTACTAGCAGGCGGGCTTTTCTATACCCTCGGCGTGATATTTTTTGTGTTCGATGAGAAATGGCGCTTTGGGCATGAGATCTGGCATCTCTTTGTACTCGCTGGCAGCATCGCTCAGTACGGGGCCATTCTCCTCTATATTGGCCTGCCGCCCGTCCGTCTACCTTGAGGCCCTAGTTAAAAGGCCCCCATGAAACGAGAGGGCCGGCCCGTGACTTCTTCGGTCGAGGAGAGACTATGAGAGACTTACGGGATCTCGGACACCGAAAAGGGCCGTTCAAGCGTCCTCATCGAGGCGCGACCGCACCTCCCGCAAGAGTTCATCACTGGAAGGGCGTTGCGCCAAGACCCGTGTCCAGTAAGGGAACAACAGCGACTCCTCGCGATGTTCGTGTTTATTGAGACTCGCCGCCAGAAGACCCAGCCAGGTATCGAGCTCTTGGCAATTGTCACCAGACGAGACGCAGACCTCCCCTATCTGATCGAGCTGCACAAGGACATCGTCGTGCTCCCGGCGCATGATGGCCGTGGCCTCCGCTACACGAGCACCCCCGAGCGGCGCCAGCAGTTCGTTTTCGATCGCGATATGGGCGCGTAGCGCACGTCCTAGATCCGCCACCTCGCCTACGGCGGCACACCAATCGCGATCAGCCAGGTGCGCCAAGGCCCGGACAAGGCGAGCATCCATCTTTTCGTGGTCGCGCTGCAGGGTATCGGCCAGAGGCAAGGGTTCATCGGCGCCCCGGATCCGCATATGTATCAACCACCCGGCTTGATCATAAACGCTGGACCAGACAAGTTTGTGCCGCATCTGATGCTGGAGCTGAGCCATTAGCAAGGCGGGGTCATCCGGGGTCCACAGACGGAGACCCTCACCCGGCCCCAGCTCACGGAGAATGGAATAAACGTAGCTATGGGCAGAGACACCATCTGGCATGAGACGCAAATCCAAGACGTAGCAACACGACATAGTCCTTCCTTAAGCAATCATTTGAGCCATCACTGGACGGATACCGGTGAGCAGATACTCCAAGAGATCGTGAACGGAGCGAATCTCCTGACCGAATGGCAAGGCCGCGGCACCGCGAAAAAACAGCCCGCTATTGACGTTGCCACGCGCCGCGGCGGCCAGCTGAGTCTCGATACAGAATTGACCGGCCTGGGGGTTCCCATCCTTGAAACCGCAATGGCTCAAACATTCAAGCCCGCTCGCGCAACCGCCACAGCGGCTTTCGGCCCGGGCCTGGAGCAACTTCTCGCGTGCCAAATAGCGTTTGAGCCAAGGCGTCAGTACGGCGCGCGCCGGTAAACCGGCGGCGCTCATAAAGGTCACGATGTCCTCGCTCGTGGCGTTCGCCAACACCTTTTTAAAGTTCGGATGCGCATCGCATTCTTGGGTGACGGCAAAGGCTGTTCCCAACTGGACGGCCGAAGCGCCTTTTTCCAAGAGTTCGCGGATAGCTCGAAAGGACCCGATGCCGCCGGCTGGAATAAGCGGTATGCGTTCGCCGGCAAGCCCGAGCTTTTTGAAAACAGCGAGGGCTTGATTCAGCACATGCCCGAAATCGAAGCGTCGGTCGGTGACATCTGCGAGATTCGATGCCCCCAGGTGTCCCCCGGCGTGACCTGGATGCTCGATCACGATCGCGTCCGGTAATCGGCCCTTGCGCATCCATTTACGAAGCAATAATTCGATCCCCCGCTCCTCTGACAAGATCGGAATGAGCGCTACGTCCTCCCCCTGGGTGAGCTCCGGCAAATCCAGGGGCAATCCGGCGCCCATCACGATCGCGTGGGCGCCGCTGCGACAAGCTTGGCGGACAAAATCGGCGTAATGATTGAGTGCCTTCATCACGTTTACAGCAATGAAGGCCGATGGGCCGGCCGCGGCCTTGGCGGCCTTGATCTCCCGGTCCAAGGCCTCGAGGTTGCCATCCAGAAGGCGCTGCGGATCCCGGCAGCGCTTGAGACGACTCATGATGTCCGAGTGCAAATGGCGCAGGTCGACGCTGGCAATGGTGCCCATAGCGCCCTCCCGAGCCACGGCCGACGCCAGTCTATGGGCCGAGATACCCACGCCCATGCCGCCTTGAACGATGGGCAGGAGTTCGCGACCACGAATGGTCAGTTTGGGAAGGGATGATCCTATAGGGATAGCCATGTCCATAATGGTGAGTCTCGTTATTCCTCGGTTCATTGATGCGCATCAAAGGCGGCGCGGACAACTCTCGGGCGGGATGGCATGGCGCGCTCGCGGCCCACAAACTGCCTCCGGTTTTAGATCACCCGCGAAAACCGGACACGGTTATCGCGGGCCAAATAACGATCGAATACCGCGCAGATGGCGCGCACCAGCATCTGGCCACGCCCAGTCACGACAATGCGATCGCCTAACGTCACCAATCCATCATCGACAAACGATGCAAGACCTTTGATCTCGGCAGCAAAATAGCGCGCGAAATTGAGGGAATGGCGGGCCTCGAAGGCACTAATATCGCATTCCATGTGACATAAAAGGCTATTGATAAGGTCACGCCGAATCTGGTCATCACTACTGAGCTCAAAACCGCGCCGCACGGGAGCGATCTTGCTATCGATAAGATCCTCGTATTGCCGCAATTCCCAGGCGTTTTGACTGTAGATGGAGCCTATGCGGCTGACTGCCGAGGCGCCAATGCCCAGGACATCGAGGTCGCCACGGGTTGAGTAGCCTTGAAAGTTGCGGCCGAGCGTTCGGTCGCGTTGAGCACGCGCCAGTTCATCCTGGGACTTGGCAAAATGATCAAGGCCTATATAGAGGTAGCCTGCCTCCCGGAAGGCGCGAATGGCGTCGCCCAAAATGGCCAGCTTTGTCGGGCCATCCGGCAGCTCACCAGTCTCGATACGCCGCTGCGGCTTGAACCGACCCGGCAGGTGGGCGTAATGAAAGAGTGATATCCGATCAGGCGAGAGGCTTAAGACTCGCTCCAAGGTGCGTGCGAATCGCGGGCGATTCTGGCGGGGGAGACCATAGATCAGATCGACGCTTATTGACTGAAACCCGAGCGCGCGGGCGCTCGAGAAGACCCGATTGACTAAGGCAAAAGACTGTTTCCTATTGATAGCGCGCTGAACTTCGGGATCGAAGTCTTGTATGCCCAAACTCAACCTATTGAACCCCAGGTCCCGCAAAAGCGTGAGCGTAGCATCCGACGCGTGACGGGGATCGATCTCTACGGAATACTCGCCGCTGTCGTCGGAACGAAGCGCGAAATGCTCGGCAATCGCGACCATCAACGTACGCATGTCATCGTAGCTTAAAAATGTCGGCGTACCGCCGCCCCAGTGCAGTTGGTCGAGGCACGGCGCAGATCCCAACAAAGGCGCGAGGAGCGCAAGCTCGCGGGCCACATAAGACACGTACGCCGTTCCGCGTTCGCGATGCTTGGTCACGACCTTATGGCAGGCGCAGTAGTAGCACACGGATTCACAAAACGGGATATGCACGTAGAGCGACCACGGGTCTTCCGGGCGGTGCGCCGCGATCGCTCCGGCGAGATCGGTCGCTTTAAACTGTTCATGAAACTGGGTTGCGGGAGGATAGGACGTATAGCGCGGCGCCGACTCCCCGTAGCGCGCGATCAGCGACTCATCGATATGGTCATCCATAAGCAACCCCTAAAACTTCATCATAGGCGCGGCGAAGGTGAGCCACCTTGACGTGAGTCAAAGATTAGAGGCCGAGGCTCCGACAGATATCGGCGACCGCGGCCGCCGCCCCCGCGTCTGGGCGAATCGGGCGTCCAGGGGCACGCGTCGTCTCTGGGCGACCTTTGAGGGTCGCATCGATACCCATTTTCCCGCCG